>NZ_JBHURI010000001.1:0-155157 GCF_042673425.1 Agromyces sp. NPDC056965
CGACTGCGCTCGTCGGCCGCCCCGACCGACCGCGATGCCGGCGCACCGCGGCCTGGCCGTTCCGCACCGGTCGGCGGCACGGAGTCTCTGGGGCAGTGAACTGCCGGGGGTGCGAGCCCGGCGCCGGTAGGGCGGCGCCGGGCCCATCCCGTTGCCTAGCGCTGCAGCGCGAACCGCCGGATCCCGACGAGCACGAGGCCCGCGAGCATCGCGAGTGCCGCGAGCCCGAGACCCGAGACGTCGGTTCCCGTCGAGGCGAGCATCGCCGCGCCCGAGCCCGAAGCGGATCCGCCCGAACCGCTGCCCGACGCGACCGCCCCGCCGCTGCCGTCACCCGGTGAGGTGGGCGTCGTCGGGTCGGTCGGGTCCACCGGGTCGACCGGGTCCACCGGATCGACGGGATCGACCGGGTCGGTCGGGTCCACCGGGTCCGTCGGGTCGACGACGGTCGTGGACCCGTCGGTCTCGCTGTCGCCGATCACCGAGATGGCATTGCCGCCGACCGTCACGGGCAGGGACAGGTTCGGCAGCAGCTGTGTTCCCCCGAGCAGCCCGCCGTTCCCATCCGTCGTCGCCGAACCGCCCCCGGTCCCCGGCGTCACGACCGTCTCGGCGCCGGTCGACGTGCTGTCGCCCAACCCCGAGATCGCGTTGCCTCCGATCGTCACCGGCAGCCCGAGGCTCGGCAGCACCTGCGTGCCGCCGAGGATCCCGTCGTCGCCGCTGGTCGCTGCGCCGGTTCCCGACGCGGAGTCCGCGCCGGTTCCCGACTCGACCGTGTTCTCCGCACCGGCGCTGCTGCTGTCGCCGATGAGCGAGATGGCGTTGCCGCCAACGGTGATCGGCACCGCTGCGCCGATGATCGCCTGCGTGCCACCGAGGATCCCGTCGTCGCCGCTGGTCGCTGCGCCGGATCCCGACGCGGAGTCCGCGCCGGTTCCCGACTCGACCGCGTTCTCCGCACCGGCGCTGCTGCTGTCGCCGACGAGTGAGATGGCGTTGCCGCCGAGCGTGATCGGGATCGACACGCCGACGAGCGCCTGCGTGCCGCCGAGCAGCGAGTCGAGCCCGCTGGTCTCGGGTGCAGCAGCCGCGGCGGGAGCGGGAGCCGGGGCCGCGACCGGGGCCGGAGCGACCTCGGCGGTCGCGCCCTCGGACGACGAGTCGCCGATGACGGAGACGGCGTTGCCGCCGATCGTCACCGGCACCGACAGGTCGATGAGCGCCTGGCTGCCGGAGCCGACCCCGTCGTCACCCGAGGTGACGGCGGCCGATTCGGCCGCCTCGCCGCCGGGAGCCTCGGTGCTCGCGCCCTGCGACGACGAGTCCCCGAGGAGCGAGATGGCGTTGCCGCCGAGCGTGATCGGCAGGTCGATCGAGATGCCAGCCTGGGTTCCCGACAGGATGCCGTCGTCGCCCGTCGTCTCCGACGCATGGGCCACACCGGCGCCGAGGAGCGAGAGGCCCCCGGCGAACAGGGTCGCGTACAGCGCCCTCAAGAGCAGTTTCTTCATTTCCAGTCCTCCTGAACTGATGGGGTAGGTCGCTCCCGGGCAGGGAGCGATGACCGTCTTCCGCCTCACGTGCAGGCGGAACGGCCCCCGTCAGTCAGGGGTGGAGTCGGTGTCGTACACCGGCGACGACGGCAGCTCGTCGTCGACCGAGTGGAGCGCGAGCGACGCGAGCGCGTCGAGTTCGAGGGCGGCGTACGCCGCGTCGGAGGTGCCGGATGCCGCGCCGCCGCTGCCTCCCGCAGCGCCGGTGCCGGTTCCGCCGACGCCGAGGGCGGGCGCCCCGAGCGCGGGCGAGCCGTCGCCGCCCGGCGATCCCGACGGCGAGATCGTGCCCGATGCGGAGTCGCCGGTCGATGCGGAGTTCGTGGAGCCCGTGCCGTCGGTGACGCTCGAATGGCCGGGAACCGACCCGCCGGCAGCGGCGCCGGGCGGCGCCCCCGCGTGGCCGGCCGGCGGCGGTTCACCGGGCGTCTGGCCGCCGGGTCCTCCGGGGTCCGTGCCGTCGGTGCCGCCCGGAAGCAGTGGGATCGACGGAAGCTGGGGGAGCACGCCGGTGCCATCGGTGGGCAGTGCGGGCGACGTGCCGACGACGGTGCCGAGCGTGTCGTCGACGAGGCCGGCCACCGGGCCGAGCACCCCGCCGACCGTTCCGTTCGGGAGCAGTGCTCCGACGATCGGCAGTTCGTCGACGACGCCGTCGACGAGTCCGGCGACCGGGGTCGTGATGCCGCTGACGGTGTCGCCGCCGGCGATGCCCGAGACGGTGCCCGTGACGCCGTTGACGAGGGTGCCGACGGCCGCGTTGCCACCGCCGATCACGGTGTTCGCGGCCTCGGTGACGGTGTCGACCGCGCCGGGAACGATCACCGCGACGGGTTCGGCCACCGGCTCGGGCAGCACCTCGACGACGGGCTCGACGACCTGGTTCACCGGGAGGACGACCGTCTCGACGACGCCGCCGACGAGGCCGCCGACGGCGCCCGTGACCTCGGTCACGCCGCCGAGCAGCGAGCCGACGGTGCCGAGCAGTCCGCTGCCGGAATCGCGTTCATCGGCCGAGGCGCTCGGTGCGCTCGAGAAGAGCGAGACGACGAGCCACACGGCGGTGAGGGATGCCGCGAGGAGCGCGTAGCGGAGCCACGGCACCTGCCGTGCAGCATCCGCGGAGCCCATCGCCCACCCCTTCGTTCCCCTGGTGGCCACCCTATGGGGGGTCCTTCTCGCGAGGATACCCCCCGGATGGGGGTCAAACGGTCGACATGCCGAGCGCGGATGCCGCGTGAATTTCACCAGGATGTGATATCCGCCGCTGCGGCGCCTGCGAGAATCGTGCAATGCACCTGCTCGCCGCGCTCAGCATGAAGAACCGTGCCCTCATCGCGCTCATCACCGTCGTCGTCGCGATCTTCGGCGGCATCTCCCTGACGAGCCTGAAGCAGGAGCTGGCGCCGTCGATCGAGTTCCCGCAGCTGTCGATCGTGACGAGCTACTCCGGTGCGTCGCCCGACATCGTGAACACCGACGTCTCGACCCCGATCGAGACCGCGATCCAGGGCATCACGGGCCTCGAGTCGACCTCGACGACGAGCTCGACGGGCCTCTCGCGCGTCACCGCGAGCTTCACCTACGGCACCGACCTCGCCTTCGCCGAGCAGAAGATGCTCTCGGCCGTGAACCGCATCGCCGGCCAACTGCCCGACGACGTCGACCCGCAGGTCATCGCCCTCAGCCTCGACGACTTCCCGGTGCTGCAGATCGCCGTGACCGGCGCCGACGACATCAGCGCGCTCTCCGACGAGATCGAGCGCACGACCCTGCCCGAGATCACCGACGTCGACGGCGTGCGCGAGGCGAGCCTCGTCGGCGAGATCGGCCAGCGCGTCACCATCACGCCCGACCCCGCGAAGCTCGCGGCCTACGGCATCACGCAGCAGGCCATCCGCGACGCGCTGCAGCAGAACGGCCTGCTGGTGCCCGCCGGCACCATCACCGAGGGCGACTCGACCTTCGCGGTGCAGACGGGCACGCGCATCCAGAGCGTCGACGAGATCGCCGCGCTTCCGGTGCTGGGGGGCACCGAGCAGGTACCGGATGCCCCGGCGGAGGCGCCGACCGACGAGGCCTCGCCGCCCGACGGCACGGCCCTGCCCGGCGGCGCCGAGCTGCCAGAGGGCCTCGGCGCCCCGACGAGCGTGCCCGCTGCGATCACGATCGCCGACGTGGCATCCGTCGAACTGACCGACAACCCCGTCTCGAGCATCTCGCGCGTGAACGGCGAGCCGGCCCTGACCATCTCGGTCACGAAGCTCCCGGCCGCGAACACGGTCGAGGTGTCGAACGCCGTGACGGCGCTGCTGCCCGACCTCGAGTCCTCGCTCGACACGACGAACCCCGGTGCGACCTTCACGGTCGTCTTCGACCAGGCGCCCTACATCGAGCAGTCGATCGAGTCGCTCGCGACCGAGGGCCTGCTCGGGCTCCTGTTCGCGGTCATCGTGATCCTCGTCTTCCTGCTCTCGGTGCGGGCCACGCTCGTCACGGCGATCTCGATCCCGACGTCGGTGCTCATCACCTTCATCGGGTTGCAGGCGGCCGACTACACCCTGAACATCCTGACGCTCGGCGCGCTCACGATCGCCATCGGGCGCGTCGTCGACGACTCCATCGTCGTCATCGAGAACATCAAGCGGCACCTCATCGAGGGCGTCGACAAGGCCGCGACGATCGTGCACGCCGTGCGCGAGGTCGCCGGCGCGATCACCGCCTCGACGATCACGACGGTCGCGGTCTTCCTGCCGCTCGCGCTCGTCGAGGGCGTCACGGGCGAGCTGTTCCGGCCGTTCGCGCTGACCGTGACGATCGCCCTCGTGGCCTCGCTCCTCGTCTCGCTCACGATCGTGCCGGTGCTCGCGTACTGGTTCCTGAAGCCCGCGAAGCTCGCCAGGCACGAAGACCAGGCAGATGTCGCGGCCGCCGCGTTCGTCGACGACGTCTGGCTCGCGCCCGAGCTCCGCGACGAGACCGGGGCGACGGGGCTCCCGTCGTCCGCCGGCGCCGCAGGCGCGGCCGCGACCGCCGTGCAGGCGAAGCCGGTCGCCCCCGCCGACGAGCTCGAGCATCCCTCGCGGCTCCAGCGCGGCTACCTGCCGATCATCGAGTGGACCCTCAAGCACGGCATCGTGACCCTCGTCGTCGCCGGCCTCGTGCTCGGCGGCACGATCGCCCTGATCCCGCTCATGAAGACGAACTTCCTCGGATCGTCGGGGCAGAACACCTTCCGCGTGGCGCAGGAGCTGCCGATCGGCACGAGCCTCGACGCCATGGACGCGGCGTCCCAGCCCGTCGAGCAGGCGATCCGCGACACCGAGGGCGTTGAGACCGTGCAGACCTCGATCGGTTCGGGCAGCGGCCTCACCGCGGCGTTCGGCGGCGGCGGCGCGACGATCACCTACTCGGTGACGACCGACGAGAACGCCGATCAGGACGCCCTGCAGGCGAGCGTCCGCGACGATCTCGACGCACTCGACGACGTCGGCGAGGTCACCCTCGCCGCCTCGAGCGGCTTCGGCGCCTCGAGCGACATCGAGGTCGACATCACCGCCTCGAACGCCGAAGACCTGCAGGCGGCCACCGACGCCGTCGTCGACGAGCTCGACGGCATCGACTCGCTCGCGCAGGTCACCTCGAACCTGGCCGAGTCCCAGCCGTACGTCGCGGTCGAGGTCGACCGAGCGGATGCCGCGGCAGCGGGCTACTCCGAGGTCGCACTCGGCGGTTTCGTCTCCGCCGCGATGCAGCCGCAGCGCGCCGGCAGCGTCGTGATCGACGAGAAGACCCTCACGATCTACCTCACGACCGACGACCCGCCCGCGACCGTCGAGGAGCTCTCCGCCCTCGAGGTGCCGACGCCCGCCGGCCTCGTGCGGCTCGACACGCTCGCGACCGTCGAGAACGTCGACGGGCCGGCATCCGTCACCACCGTGCAGGGGCTCCGCAGCGCGACCGTCTCGGCGACCCCCGCGGGCGACGACCTCGGCACCGCGAGCGGCGCCGTGACCGCGGCGCTCGACACGGTCGACCTGCCGGCCGGCACGACCGCGTCGATCGGCGGCGTCAGCGCCGACCAGCAGGAGTCGTTCTCGCAGCTCGGCCTCGCCCTGCTCGCGGCCATCCTGATCGTCTACATCGTGATGGTCGCGACGTTCCGGTCGCTGCTGCAGCCGCTGCTGCTGCTCGTGTCGGTGCCGTTCGCGGCGACCGGCGCGATCGCACTGCAGGTCATCACGGGCGTGCCGCTCGGCGTCGCCTCGCTCGTCGGCGTGCTGATGCTCGTCGGCATCGTGGTGACGAACGCGATCGTGCTCGTCGATCTCGTGAACCAGTATCGGGATCGCGGCATGGCCGTGCGCGACGCCCTCGTGCACGGTGCGTCCCGCCGTCTCCGCCCGATCCTCATGACGGCGCTCGCGACGATCTTCGCGTTGCTGCCGATGGCGCTCGGCATCACCGGGCACGGCGGCTTCATCTCGCAGCCGCTCGCGCTCGTCGTGATCGGCGGACTCGTGTCGTCGACCGCGCTCACGCTCGTCGTGCTGCCCGTGCTCTACGACCTGGTCGAGGGCGGACGCGAGCGGCGCCGTGAGAAGCGGGCCGCGAAGGCCGCGGGCGGGGCGGATGCCGCGGCGCCCGCCGTCGCCGTCGCCGGCGCAGCGCCCGCAGCGCCCTCAGCGCCCGCCGCATCGGACGCTCCCGCGGGTGATGTCTCTCCGGGCGACGGCATCTGACGCCGACCCGGCCACCGCACGTCGAGACGTCGCGAATGGCGAGCTGCAGGCCACTGGAGCCGCCGTTTGCGACGTCTCGGCGACCTCGCGGGTTGCGCCCCGGGGTGGCCCGGTTCGGCTAGCCGGCTGGCGTCGCCGGGGGTTCGAGTCCGGCGATCTTGGCGAGCAGCGACGCCCGCTCCTGCTCGTTGCCGGTGAGTCGTGCGGCGGTCTCGAGCTCGCTGCGGGCCTCGCCCGTGCGGCCGAGCCGGCGCAGCAGTTCGCCGCGCACGGCGGGCAGCGGTGCGTAGCCCGCGAGCCGCCCGCTCGCGACGAGTGCGTCGACGATGCGGAGCGCGCTCGCCGGGCCCGTCGACATCGCGACGGCGACGGAGCGGTTCAGCTCGACCACGGGTGACGGCGCGAGCCGCCCGAGCGCTTCGTAGAGCAGCACGATGCGCGCCCAGTCGGTGTCGTCGACGGATGGCGCGACCGCATGGCACTCGGCGATCGCCGCCTGCAGCCCGTACGCGCCGCGTCCGCGGCCGATGGCGTCGGCGCGGGCGAGCGCGGCCTGGCCGCGGCCGATCTGCGCGCGGTCCCACCGCGAGCGGTCCTGCTCGTCGAGCGGGATCGGCGTGCCGTCGCGAGCGGTGCGCGCCGTGAAGCGGGAGGCGGTGAACTCCATGAGGGCGACGAGCGACTGCGCCTCGGGCTCGCGGGGCATGAGGCCCGCCACCATGCGGGTGAGCCGTAGGGCCTCGGCCGAGACATCCGGTCGCACCCATTCGTCGCCCCCGGCGGGCAGGTAGCCCTCGTTGAAGATCAGGTAGAGCACCGAGAGCACCGATCCGAGGCGCGCGGCGTACTCGTTCGGCTCTGGCACCTCGAACGGCACCTTCGCCGCCGCGAGCGTCTTCTTCGCCCGCACGATGCGCTGCTGCACGGTCGCGGTCGGCACGAGGAAGGCGCGCGCGATCTCCTCGGAGCCGAGACCGCCGACGATGCGCAGCGTCAGCGCGATCTGCGCCTCGCGGGAGAGCACGGGGTGGCACGAGACGAAGATGAGCCGCAGCACGTCGTCGTCGATGGTGTCGGGGTCCCAGAACGTGTCGGATGCCTCGCCGCCCTGCTGCTCGAGGTCGCGGGCCATCGCGGCGTACCGCTCGTCGAGGCGCTCGCGGCGGCGCCATCCGTCGATCGCCCGGCGCTTCGCGACCGCCGTGAGCCAGGCGCCGGGGTTGCGCGGCACCCCGTCCGCCGGCCACTGCCGGAGCGCCTCGACGAGCGCCTCCTGGGCGAGGTCCTCCGCCTGCCCCACATCGCCGACGAATCGGGTGAGCGTCGCGACGATGCGCGCCGACTCGATGCGCCAGACGGCGGCGACGGCGCGACGGGCACGGTCGGCCGCGACGGCGTCGTCCGCCGACTCGACCGTGCCCGCGGCATCCGTCTCGCTCATGGCGTCGGCCTAGTTCGCGCCGCCGAGGCGACCCTCGGCCTCGGCGCGCCAGCCGGCCTCCTTCTGGATCCACTCGTTGTCCTGCGGGAAGTCCTCGAGCTCGGTGACGCGGCGCACCTCGAGCTTCGAGCCCGGCCCCAGGGGGCAGCGCTTTGCCCACTCGGCCGCCTCTTCGGGGCTCGAGGCCTGGATGATCCAGAAGCCGTTGAAGAGCTCCTTCGTCTCGCCGTAGGGGCCGTCGGTGACGACCGGGGGAGTCGAGTCGAAGTCGACGACGAAGCCCTCCTTCGCGTCGGTCAGCCCCTCGCCGCCGAGCAGCACGCCGGCCTTGATGAGCGACTCGTTGTAGGCGCCCATGGCGGCGATGACCTCGGTGAAGTCGAGGTTCTCGTAGTCCTCGACGGCCGCGTCGTTCGAGCGCATGATCAGCATGTACTTCATGGTCGTTGTCTCCTTCGTGGGAGGGGGCCGAAGTGCCCGCCTCACTCTGGCGTCGAACGGGCGATGGCCGGATCGACATCGCCCCGGAAATTCTTGACTTCATGCTGTCACGCCGGCCGGACTTGCGTCTCCTATACCCTAGGGGGGTATAGTGGTCGCGACCGACGAAAGGATCGAACCATGACGCTCGCACCAGAAGGCAGAACCGAGATCGACCTCGATGGCGGCGGGTGCTCCTGCTGCGCGATCGACACGACGACGGATGCCTCGGCGCCCACCGAGACCGCGGTCGACGCCTCGCTCGTCGAGGCGACGTTCGGCGTCGCCGGCATGACCTGCGGCAGTTGCGTGGCCCACGTGACCCAGGAGCTCACGGCGATCGACGGTGTCGACGGCGTCGAGGTCGAGCTCGTGAACGGCGGCGTCTCCGGCGTGACGGTGCGGAGCAGTGCGCCGATCTCCGACGAGGCGATCGCGGCGGCCGTCGAGGAGGCCGGATACCGGGTGGCGGAGCGATGAGCGCCGCTGCTCGTGCCGGCGCCCGTGCGATCGCGCGCCGCCGCAGCGTCGCGCGGACCCTGCCCGTCGTCGCTCTCGGAGTCGCCGGGCTGTTCGCCCTCTCGGGCTGCGCCGCGAATGCCGGCGACACCTCGGGCGGCGGTCACGACGGCCACTCGACGGCCGAGACCGAGGCGCCGGCGAACGCGGGTACCGCGGCCGACGTGATGTTCGCGCAGATGATGATCCCGCACCACGAGCAGGCGCTCGAGATGAGCGGCATCGTGCTCGCGAAAGACGGGCTGGCCCCCGAGGTCGCCGCGCTCGCAGAGGAGATCCAGGCTGCGCAGGGGCCCGAGATCGCGCAGCTCGAGGCCTGGCTCGAGGAGTGGGACGCGCCGCGCGAGATGCCCGGCGGCGGGCACGGGATGAGCGGCATGCTGAGCGCCGACGAGCTCGCCGCGCTCGAGGCCGCCGACGCGGCAGCCGCATCGCAGCTCTTCCTCGAGCAGATGATCGAGCACCACGAGGGGGCCGTCGAGATGGCCGAGGAGCAGCTCGCGAGCGGCTCCCACGAGGGTGCGATCGAGATGGCCGAGGCCATCATCGCGGCGCAGAACACCGAGATCGAACGGATGCGGGCTCTGCTCGAAGGGTGAGCCGAAGGGCTACGGTCGAGGTGGGGGCACGGCACGGCGGCTTCGTCGGCGCGGCCCCCGCCCGTGACCGACCGTGCTCGGAGGCCCCATGGAACGCAGTGACACCGATGTCGACGCCCCGCTCGTGATGCGGGGCGGCGCCGAGCTCGCCCCGGGGGCATCGTGACCACCGGGCGCGCGCCACAGATGCGCGGGGCGGTGCCCCGCTCGCCGTTCCCGCCGATCGCGTCGTTCGCCTTCCTCTCCGACTGCCACACGGGTGCGCTGGTCGCGCCCGACGGTGCGGTCGGATGGCTCTGCGCCCCGCGGTTCGATGCACCGAGCGTGTTCGCCACGATCCTCGACCGGCAGGCCGGCTACTTCCGGTTCGGGCCGTTCGACGTCAACGCGCCCTCGGCGCGCGCCTACGAACCGGGCACCAACGTGCTCGTGACGACGTGGAAGACGCCGACCGGCTGGGCCGAGGTGCGCGACGCGCTCACGATCGTGTCGCGATCGGAGCCCGACACGACCACGCCGCACACCCGTGCGCCCGCCGACGACGACGCCGCGCACTGCCTCGTGCGCACCGTGACGTGCCTCGACGGGCACGTCGAGATGGAGCTCCTCTGCGAGCCGGTCTTCGACTACGGGAGGGCCGGCGCCGAGTGGGAGGCCGGCGACGAGCACGAGGCCACCGCGAGCGGCGCCGGGATGAAGCTCCGCCTCCGTTCCGACCTGCCGCTCGGCGTGCAGGGCGGCCATGTGCGGGCACGCCACACGCTGCATGCCGGCGACCGGGCGTTCTGCTCGCTCTCGTGGGCCGACGATCTCGCCGGCCCCGCGACGTTCGAGGAGGCGGCGGCTGAGCTGGACTCCACGACCGTGTACTGGCGCGACTGGCTCGGCGACGCGACGATCCCCGACCACCCGTGGCGCGAGGCCCTCGAGCGCTCGGCGCTGACCATCAAGGGGCTGACCTACATGCCGACCGGGGCGACCGTCGCCGCCCTCACCACCTCGCTCCCCGAGACGCCCGGCGGCGAACGCAACTGGGACTACCGCTACAACTGGATCCGCGACTCCTCGTTCACCGTGCAGGCCCTGCACTACCTCGACCTCGACTGGGAGGCCGACGAGTTCGTCGAGTTCCTCTCGGGGCTCGAGGCCAACGAAGACGGCTCGCTCCAGATCATGTACGGCATCGACGGGCGACGCGACCTCACCGAGATGACGCTCGACCACCTCACGGGCTACCAGGGCGCCCGGCCCGTGCGCACGGGCAACGGGGCGTTCGCGCAGCGGCAGAACGACCTGTACGGCGCCGTGCTCGACGCGATCCTCATGCACGCCCGTCGCAGCCAGCGCGTGCCCCGCGCGCTCTGGCCGCTCATCCGCTCGCAGGCGGAGTGCGCGACGGACGCCTGGCGCGAGCCCGACCAGGGCATCTGGGAGGCACGCGGGGCGCCGCAGCACTACGTGTCGTCGAAGATCATGTGCTGGGTGGCGCTCGACCGCGCGTCGAAGCTCGGCACGGTCGTGGGCGACGCCGAGTCGGCGGCGCGCTGGCGCGGGGTGGCCGACGAGATCGCCGCCGACATCCTCGCCGAGGGCGTGAGCGAGCGCGGCGTGCTGCGCCAGCACTACGGCACCGACGCGCTCGATGCATCCGCCCTGCTGGCCGCGATCTACGGATTCCTGCCGCCCGACGACGAGCGGCTGCGGGCGACCGTGCTCGCGATCGCCGACGAGCTCTCCGAAGACGGGTTCGCGCTGCGCTACCGCACCGACGAGACCGACGACGGGTTGTCGGGCAGGGAGGGCACCTTCCTCATCTGCTCGTTCTGGCTCGTGTCGGCACTCACGATCATCGGCGAGGGTGCGCGCGCCCGAGCGCTCATGGAGAAGCTGCTGCGCGTCGTCTCGCCGCTCGGGCTCCTCGCCGAGGAGCTCGACACCGAGACGGGGCAGCACCTCGGCAATTTCCCGCAGGCGTTCTCGCACCTCGCGCTCATCGAGGCCGCGCGGCGCATCATCATGATCGAGAAGCTGCTCGAGTTCGTCTGAGCCGAGCTCGCCGGGTCGCCGCACCGATCGGTGGCGCCCGCGCGCATCGCCCTGTTAGGTTCGCGGCGGAGGTGCGCATGCGCATGATGCGGGGTTCGACGACGAGGTCCACGGCCACGCAGGCTGCCGGCCCGGCGACGGCAGCAGCCGCCGCCGCGCTGATGGTGCTGACCGCGTTCACCGGGTGCTCGGGAGCGAGCGCGGACGCCGATGAGGCGACGGCCACGCTAAAGGCGACGGATGCCGCAGCGCAGATCGTGTCCATCCCGATGCCCGCGTTCGCACCGTGGCCGGCGAGCGACCCGTTCACCGACGCTGATGTCGAGGCCGCACGTCTCGCCGAGGCCGATCGCGACTGGCAGGGTGTGCTGGCGTCGTACCCCGGCGCAGTGCGACCCGAGGTCGTCTTCGAGGCGTACGTGACCGACGAGAACCGCGTCGACGTGATGCGGGCCTGCTACGAGGCCGCTGCGCTGCCGATCGACGAGGGGCGCACCGGCACCGACCCCGACAGCCCCGTCGACGCGATCGGCACGTCGACGACGACGGTCGAGCAGGCGATCGCCGCGCACTCGTGCCGGGTCGCGCATCCGAACAAGCGCACCTCGGGCCCGCCGAACGCCGAGCAGCTCGGCTGGATCTACGACTACCTCACCGAGTACTACGTGCCGTGCTTCGAGCTCAACGACATCGTCGTGCCGCCCGCCCCGCCACGAGCGGAGTTCGTGGCGAACTGGCCGAACCAGGGCTGGTTCCCGTCGGTCGGCGACCACCCCATGGCGATGGACCAGGAGTGGAGTGCGGCGGTCTCCGAGGCGTGCGTCGACCCCGACACGGCGATCATGACGGGCCTCGTCGAGCGCGCGGGCTGATCGCCGAGACCGGGCCGCGCCGCCTCCCCGGGTAGGGAGACGGCGCGGCGGGCGGATGCCTCAGCTCGCGCGCTCGAGCACCGCCCGGGTCGAGGCCTCGGGCCGCAGGTCGAGGCGGCGCAGCAGCTGCGCGTTCGCCGCGACGATGATGGTCGAGAGGCTCATCAGGATCGCGCCGACCGACATCGGCAGCACGAACCCGATCGGGGCGAGCACGCCGGCCGCGAGGGGCACCGAGACGAGGTTGTACCCGGCCGCCCACCAGAGGTTCTGGGACATCTTGCGGTAGCTGGCTCGCGACAGCTCGATGACCGAGATCACCGATCGCGGGTCGGACGACGCGAGGATCACGCCGGCCGAGGCGATCGCGACATCCGTGCCCGCGCCGATCGCGATGCCGACGTCGGCCTGCGCGAGCGCCGGGGCGTCGTTGACGCCGTCGCCGACCATCGCGACCGAGAGCCCCTCGTGCTGCAGCTCCTGCACCTTGGCCGCCTTGTCCTCGGGGCGCACGCCCGCGTAGACCCGGTCGATGCCGAGCTGCGCGGCGACCGTGCGCGCCACGGGCTCGGCGTCGCCGGTGATCATCACGACCTGCACGCCGAGCGCGTGCAGCGCGTCGACCGCCTCCTTCGACTCGGGGCGGATCTCGTCGGCCAGCGCGATGGCGCCGGCCACCTCGCCGTCGACGAGCACGTGCAGCACCGTCGAGCCGGCTTCGGCCCAGGCGACGGATGCCGCGAGCGGCGCGAGCCCGTCGCGTTCGAGCATGCCGGGGCCGCCGACCTGCACGGCCCGTCCGTCGACGGTCGCGCGGACGCCGATCGCCGCGGAGGCCTCGAAGCCCTGGGCGGCGCGCGTCGAGAGCCCGCGGTGGGCGGCCTCGGCGACGATCGCCTTCGCGAGCGGGTGCTCCGAGTCGCCCTCGGCGGATGCCGCGAGCACGAGCACCTCGTCGAGGTCGTGACCCGGCGCGGCCGCGGCATCCGTCACGGCGGGCTCGCCCTTCGTGAGGGTGCCGGTCTTGTCGAAGAGCACCGCGCCGACTGTGCGCATCGTCTCGAGGGCGAGGCGGTCGGTGACGAGCACGCCGCCCTTCGCCGCGCGCTCGGTCGCGATCGAGACGACGAGCGGGATGGCGAGGCCGAGGGCGTGGGGGCACGCGATCACGAGCACGGTGATCGTGCGGATCACGGCGTCGTCGGGGTCGCCGAGCAGGGTCCAGGCGATCGCCGTGATGACCGCGGCGCCGAGCGCGAACCAGAAGAGCCAGCCGGCGGCGCGGTCGGCGAGGCGCTGTGCACGCGAGCTCGAGGCCTGCGCCTGTGCGACGAGGCGCTGGATGCCGGCGAGGGCGGTGTCGTCGCCGACGGCGCCGACCCGCACCCGGATCGCGGTGTCGGTCGCGACGGTGCCGGCCACCACGTGCGAGCCGGGGCCGCGGGCGACCGTGGCCGATTCGCCGGTGATCATCGACTCGTCCATCGCCGCGGTGCCGTCGACGACCTCGCCGTCGGCGGGCACGCGGCCGCCGGGGCGGACGATGACGACGTCGCCGACCGCGAGCTCCGAGGGGGAGACGGTCTCGGTCGAGGGCGTGCCGTCGGCGGCATCCGTCACCCGCTCCGCCTCGTCGGGCAGGAGCGCCGCGAGCGCGTCGAGCGCACTCGACGCCTGCATGATCGAGCGCATCTCGATCCAGTGGCCGAGCAGCATGATCACGATGAGGAGCGCGAGCTCCCACCAGAAGTCGAGGTGGTGGCTGAGCAGGCCGAGGCTCGCGCCGAGCGACGCGAAGTACGCGACGGTGATCGCGAGGCCGATGAGCAGCATCATGCCGGGCTTGCGGGCCTTGAGCTCGCTCCAGGCGCCCGTGAGGAACGGCTTGCCGCCCCAGAAGTACATGACCGTGCCGAGCACGGGGGAGATCCACGGGATCACTGGGTTGTCGGGCAGCGAGTAGCCGAGGATCGACGCGAACATCGGGCTGAACGCGATCGTCGGCACGGCGATCACGAGCATGATCCAGAACAGCCGGCGGAACTGGCCGACGTGGTCGCCGTGGCCGGCGTGGCCGCTCATGTCGTGCCCGGTGTGGCCGCTCATGTCGTGGCCGGCGTGCGGGTCGTGGCTGCTCATGTCGTGGCCGGCGTGCGGGTCGGCCGTGCCGGTCGTCGTCGCCTGGTGCCCCGCGTGGGCCTCGTGGCCCACGTGAGCATCGTGCCCCGCGTGCTCGTCGTGCCCCGCGTGGGCGTCGTGTTCGTGTCGTCCGCCGTGAGTCGTGCTCATCGATCTTCCTCCGTCGTCCAGCTCGATCTCGAGCCTATACCCCTAGGGGGTATCTGTCATCAGGTGGAACGCCTGTCCGCCCCGACTATTCCCGAACCACGGCGAACTTCTTCGACGCTAGCAGCGGGCGTCGCGTGGTTCGCGGAGCGAGAACAGGCGAGCGCGCGGCATCCGCATCGTGCTGTGATGTCCGCATGCAGATCCTGATCCTCGGCGGTACTCAATGGCTCGGCCGCGAACTCGCCCGGGAGGCGCTGCGTCGCGGGCACGCGGTCACCTCGCTCGCACGAGGGGAGGCCGGCGAGGCCGCCGAGGGCTCTGCCTTCGTCGCGGCCGACCGCTCCGAGCCCGGCGCCTACGACGCCGTCGCGGATCGCGAATGGGACGCCGTCATCGACGTGACCCGGCAGCCCGGGTTCGCGCGTCGCGCGGCCGCCGACCTGGCACCCCGCGCGGCGCATTGGACCTTCGTCTCCTCGTGCAACGTGTACGCGTCGCAGAACGAACCCGGTGCCGTCGAGTCGGCGGAGCTCATGACCCCGCTCGACGGCGACGATTCGAGCGCCGAGACCTACGGCGAGGCGAAGTCCGCCATCGAGGCGGCCTATCGCGAGGCGCTCGGCGACCGGCTGCTCGTGATCCGTCCCGGCCTCATCGTCGGGCCCGGCGATGCGTCGGGCCGCGGCGGCTACTGGGTGGCGCGCGCCGCTCGCAGCGACGAGCCGATGCTCGTCCCCGACATCCTCGACGACCCCGTGCAGGCGATCCACATCGACGACCTCGTGGCGTTCACGCTCGACGCCGTCGAGCAGCGGCTCGCCGGTGCCTTCAACGCGGTCGGCGAGCGCACCACGTTCGGCGACTGGCTCGAGCGCTCGCGGGCGCTCGCCGGACACGAGGGCGAGGTCGTCGCCGTCTCCCCGGAGTGGCTCGCCGAGCAGGGGGTCGCCGAGTGGTCGGGCCCCGAGTCGCTGCCGCTGTGGATCATCGACCCCGAGTGGAGCGCATTCCTCGACCGCTCGAACGCCGCAGCGCTCGCCGCGGGCCTGCGACTGCGCCCGCTCGACCAGGCGCTGCGGGAGATCCTCGAGTGGGAGCGCAGTCAGGGGCTCGATCGCGAGCGCGGTGCCGGGCTCAGCGCGGACCGCGAACGCGAACTGCTCGAGGCGCTCCGCGGCTGAGCAGGTCGGCCGCGCCGTGGGCGAGCTCCAGTGCTCGCGCGGCAATGTTCGCTCGACTGGAATGCCAGTTCCCCCTCAGTCACGACCGATCCTGACTCGTTCGGAGAAGTCGGCTTCGAACGATCGGGCCTCGGATGACAGACGCTCCGGCCGATGAGGCGGAACTGGCAGAGCGTGAGCCGGAGAACCGAGCAGGGCAGGCAGCGCGGTCCATGGTCCATGACGCAGTCGCATGTCGCCGGTCGCATCTCGCGAGCCGTCGGCTGCCGACTGCCAGCAGCAAGCAGTCGATCGCGTCCGAGCGTCCGGTATCGCAGACACGAGTGGTGGCGGATGCCTCGGCTCGCGGCATCCGTCATTGCTAGCGTCTGACCATGGGCACCGCCGCGCTTCCGAACGATCCGCTCTGGCCACGGGCCGGTGACTGGCCGCCGCTCGATGCGCTCGGCGGAGGGGAGCGCGCCGATCTCGCGCTCCTCGGCGTGCCGGCGTTCGCCACCTCGCTCTCGCCGACCGGCGCGCACGCGACGCCCGCCGCGATCCGCGCGGCCCTGCGTCGCTACAGCCCGACCCTCATGGCCGATCGCGGCCGTCGCGGAGACGCGCGTGCGCTCGACGACCTCGTGTTCGCCGATGCCGGCGACGTCACCGAGCCCGACGGGCCCGAAGGTGAGGCGCGGGTGCGCGCTGCGGTCGCCGCCGCTTCGGCCCGGGCGGGCACGGTCGTCGCGCTCGGCGGCGACAACTCGCTGACCTCGCCCGTCGCACTCGGCGTGTGGGGTGACCGGCTCGCGACGGCGGGGCTCATCACGCTCGACGCGCACTACGACCTGCGCGACGGCGTGAGCAACGGGTCGCCCGTGCGCCGCCTGCTCGAAGCGGGCCTCGACGGTCGCCGCATCGTGCAGATCGGCATCGCCGATTTCGTGAACTCCCGCGAGTACGCCGATCGGGCCCGCGACGCCGGCATCACCGTCGTGCATCGCGACGAGCTGCATCGCCGCCCGATGGACGACGTGTTCGCCGAGGCGCTCGAGATCGCGGGCGCGGGCGGCGGCCCCATCCACGTCGACCTCGACGTCGATGTCTGCGACCGCGCTGTCGCGCCCGGGTGCCCCGCGTCGGTGCCCGGCGGCATCTCGGCGTACGAACTCCGGCGGGCCGCACGTGCGGCCGGGGCCGACGCTCGCGTGGAATCGGTCGACCTCGCCGAGGTCGATGCCACCGCGGACGCGCCCGACGGGCGTACCGTACGACTGGCGGCACTCTGCGTGCTCGAGGTCGCCGCGGGCATCGCAACGCGCTGAGCGGGCTGCCCGAATCGAGACGCGCACGATGAACACGGGAACGGAATCATGAAGACTGTCCTGCTGGTGCGGCACGCCAAGTCGAGCTGGGGCGACCCGGCGCTTCCCGACCACGAGCGTCCCCTGAATCATCGGGGCAGGCGCGATGCGCCGAGGGCGGGTGAGCGACTGCGGGAGCGCGGCGTCGTTCCCGACGTGATCGTGACGAGCACGGCGGTGCGCGCCCGCTCGACGGCGGCGATCCTCGCGCAGGCGCTCGACCTCGGATCCGATCGGGTCGTGGAGGACGGCCGTCTCTACGGCGCTTCCCCGGAGGGTCTGGTCGACATCATCCGGGCCCTCGACGACGAGCTGGCCACCGTGATGCTGGTCGGCCACAATCCCGAGATCGGCGAGCTCGCATTCGAGCTCTCCGATGAGATCGCCGAGATGCCGACCTGCGCCGTCGCCGAGTTCCGGTACGACGTCTCGGAGTGGACCGAGGTCGGCGGGGTCGCGCCGGTCGGGGTGGTGTTCGAGGCTCCTCCTCGCGACCGGTGACGACACGCCCGCGGTGACGAGTGCGATCGGCCTCGCCGAGGTCGATGCCACCGCGGAAGCGCCGGACGGGCGTAGCGTACGACTGGCGGCACTCTGCGTGCTGGAGGTCGCAGCGGGCGAGCACTGCCCTGAGCAGTCGTGCGCGCGCCGGCCCGACGGAAGGACGCACCGTGAAGACCCTCGTGCTCATGCGCCACGCGAAGTCGAGCTGGGACTCGCCAGGACTCGTCGACCACGATCGCCCGTTGAACGATCGCGGAAGGCAGGAGGCGCCGCGCATGGGCCGGCGACTCTTCGAGCGCGGCATCGAACCCGCCGTGATCGTCACGAGCACCGCGGAGCGGGCACGGTCGACCGCCGCACTGGTCGCCGGCGAACTCGGCACCCCGGCCCGTCGCATCGTCGCCGACGAGCGGCTCTACGCCGCGTCCGTCGACACGATGCTGCGGGTCATCCGCTCGCTCGACGACCGGCTCTCGGTCGCGATGCTCGTCGGCCACAACCCCGAGATGACCGACCTCGCGACCCGCTTCTCGAAGGCGGCCGAAGCGATGCCGACGGCGGCGGTCGCCGTCTTCACGTTCGACGCGCCATCCTGGGCCGACGTCCGCACCGCGACGAGCGCAGGCGACGTCGCCGTGGTGCCGGTCGCGGTGATGTTCGACGCCCCCGACCGCTCGCACGATCGGTACCGGTGACAGCAGCCTCCGGCGTCACTAGTGTCGATGCCAACGGAGGGAGCGCCATGTCGTTCATCACCAGGGGATTCAGTGGGCGAAGCCGTGAGCGCGACGATCAACTGCCGCCCGGCCAGACCCTCGTCCACGACTTCCCGGTGCTCTCGGCGGGGCCGACGCCCGACGTCGACACGGCCGAGTGGGAGTTCACGATCCGCACCGAGTCAGACGTGCATCGCTGGAACTGGGACGAGTTCACCTCCCTCGCGATCGACGACGTCGACACCGACATCCACTGCGTCACGCACTGGTCGAAGCTCGGCACGAGCTGGCGCGGCGTCTCGCTCGACACGCTCTTCGAGCACGTCGAGACCGAGCAGGAGTTCGTCATGGCGCACAGCTACGGCGGCTACACGACGAACGTGCCGCTCGACGAACTGCTCGACGGCAAGGCGTGGATCGCGTTCGAGTTCGACGGAGAGCCGCTCGAGCCCGAGCACGGCGGGCCGGCACGGCTGCTCGTGCCGCACCTCTACTTCTGGAAGAGCGCCAAGTGGGTTCGCGGCCTCGTGATGATGGAACAGAACGAGCCCGGATTCTGGGAGCAGAACGGGTACCACCTCCACGGGGATCCGTGGACGGAGGAGCGCTACTGGTGAGCGGCGTCTCGACGCGATCGTCGATGCCGGCCCCGCCACCGGACGCCGCCGCGCCGGCCGTGCCCCGATCGGGCTGGCACGTCGCGACCGTGGCGTCGACGCGCCGCGAGACGCCGAACGCGTCGCGGCTCGAACTCGACGTCGACGGATGGCCCGGCAACGCTGCCGGCCAGCACCTCGACGTGCGGCTCACGGCGCCCGACGGGTACACCGCGACCCGTTCGTACTCCATCGCGTCGTCGGGCGCAGGTTCTCGGGTGACGCTCGCCGTCGACAAGCTGCCCGACGGCGAGGTCTCGCCGTACCTCGTCGACGAGGTGCGGGCCGGCGACCAGCTCGAGGTGCACGGACCGCTCGGCGCGTTCTTCGTGTGGGCGCCGGATGCTTCGGCAGCCGGCGACGCGGGCGGCGCCGCGACGGGCGCATCCCGGCCGGTTCAGCTCATCGCCGGCGGCTCTGGGGTCGTGCCGCTCTTCGCGATGGCCGAAGCCCACGGTGCAGCCGACGACCCGACGCCGTTCCGCCTGCTCTACTCGGTGCGGAGCCCCGACGACGTCTACTTCGCCGACGAGCTGCATCGGCTCGTCGAGGCATCCGCACCATTGCAGCTCGACCTCGTCTACACGCGCCGCTCGCCCGCGGGGTGGCCGGCGCCGCCCGCGCGCATCACGCGCGACATGCTCGAGGCGGCCGTCATCCCGGCGGCCGAGCGACCGCGCGTCTTCGTCTGCGGTTCGACCGGATTCGTCGAACGCGTCGCCGACTGGCTCGTCGAGCTCGGCCACGACGCGCGATCGATCCGCACCGAGCGATACGGAGGCACCTGATGCAGCATGTCGACGGCAACGCCCTGGCGGGGCCCCTCGCCGAGTTCTTCAGCTTCGACGCCACCACGGCGACGGCGCGGTGCAACGGCTGCGGCACGATCGGCGAGCTCGCCCGCGCGATGGTCTACCGCAGCGCGGCGGGCACCGTCGTGCGGTGCAGCACCTGCGACCACGTGCTCGCCACCCTCGTCGAGACGGCCGACCGCGCGTGGATCGGCCTCAGCGGCATCAGCGCGATCGAGGTCCGGCGCGGGTGACGGGAACGCGTCGCGACGACGACGCTCGAGTGATCGAACGCGTGACACGGGGGCGACCCGCGGGGTAGCGTGAGCGGAGTGCTCGTCGCGAGACGGGGGGTCTCATGAGCGCTCGGAGCCGTCGACCCGGCCGATCGCGCGTGGCAGCGGCCGCAATCGGGGTGATCATCGCGTTCCTGATCGTGCCGAGCGGCGCGGTCTGGGCCGATGAGATCGGGCCATCGCCTGCGCCGCCCGTCACGGACGCGGAGCCCGCCGCCGAGACCCCGCCGGCCACTGCGCCGCCCGAACCCGGCGGCGAGGCGACCGAGGGCGAACCGACCGACGGTGAGCCGACCGACGACGCCGAGGAGCCGACGACGCCGGAGCCCGAAGCGGCGCTCGAGCCCGTCGTGCCGATCGCTCCGACGGTGCCGCTCTCGCTCGACACGCTGGTCTCGTCGCCGAGCGTCGCCCCGGCGCCGGAAGCGCTCGCCGCGGAGGTCGCCCCGCTCGTCGCACCGGTGCCGCCCGTCGGGGCATCCGACGCCGCGCTGATCGCGTGGGTCGGTGCGACCGAGCCGGCGATGAAGATCACCCTGCAGGCGGCGCTCAACGCCGTGCCCGCGGGCGGCACGGTCGGTGTCGTGCCCGGCGCCTATCGATTCGCCAGCCAGCTCGTCGTCGCCCGGAGCACGGTCGTCACGGCTTCCGCCGCCACCACGCTCTATGGCAGGTGGCTCGTGAACGCGGGCGGCCTCACCGCCGACGGGATCACGCTCAGCGCGGCGGCCAACAGCCAGAGCGTCGTCACGCTCGGCGCGGCGGCAGCGGATGTCGCGTTGACCGACCTCGTGATCACGAACTCGACGTCCGACGGCGCGACGCCGTTCACCGCCACCACCGGCGTCAACCTGGCGGCATCGCAGCGCACGCAGGTGATCCGGCCCACGATCACCGACGTCTCGATCGCGCTCGCCCTCGCGACCTCGACCTCGGCCGATGTCGAAGACGCCGTCGTCAGCTCGGTCGCGACCGGCGCGTCGATCACCGCCGCCAACGCGAACGCCGGCCCGGTGTTCGACGGCGGCTCGTTCACCGTCACCGCCGCGGGCATCGCCCTCGGCGCCACCGGAGCTCCGTCCATCACCGGCATCACCTTGCTGGGTGCCGGCGTCGGGGTCGGCGTCAACGTCAACAACGCCACCGCGCTGACGCTGGCCGACTCCTCGGTCACGGGCTTCGCCAGCGGTGTCGTGCTCGCCAACGCCAATGCCGGCGCGGGGCCGACGATCACGGACACCACGGTGGGCGCGGCGACGATGGGCGTGAACCTCGGCACCTCCCAGACGCCGCAGCTCGACACGGTGACGGTCACCGGCACCGGCGTCGCCGGAACGACCTACGGCATCTACGTCGCCAATTCCACGGGGGCCGTCATCGAGACCCCTGCCGTCTCGGGATTCGCGAGGGGTGTCTACGCGGTCGATGCGAGTGCCGTCGCGGGGCCGACGATCACCGCCGGCACGATCGCGGCGAGTTCGGTCGGCATCGGCCTCGGCGCGACGACCGGCGCGAGCGTCACGGGAACGCAGCTCTCCGGGCCGGGCGCCGGCACGACGTACGGGGTCAACGTGCTGAACGCCTCCGACGTGACACTCGCCGATCTCGTCGTGACGGGATTCAACCGGGCGATCCAGGCCGCACCCGACAACGCCGGCACCGGACTGCGGGTCACGGCACCGACGATCGTGGCCGTCGGCGCGAAGTCCGTCGGCGTGGGGCTCGGCTCCATGGTCGACGCCGTCGTCGACGGGGCGGACATCTCGGGCGACGGCGCGGCGGGCTCCACGGGGATCGCGCTGGGCCGAGCGCCCGCCGCGACCGTGACCGATCCCGTGATCTCCGGCGTCGTCTGGGGCATCCAGGAGCAGCGGGTCACCCTCGCCGCTCCGATCGCCGGACCTGCGATCACCGGAGCGCGGATCACGGGCGTGGGCAGCGGCATCTACCTCGCGAGCAGCTCGGGTGCCACCGTCACCGACACCGTGCTCGACATGACCGGTGACGGCATCACGGGGCATGAGGCGCAGGACGTCACGATCGACGGCGCGCAGATCACGGGACATCCGTCGTCGACGCCGCTCGCGCAGCAGGGCAGCAACGGCATCCGCTTCTACTACTCCGCGGCGATCGCGGTCGCCGACGTCCACGTCACGGGCGGTGCCACCGCGTTCTACTGGGACATGACCGACGGAGTCACGGTCGAGGACTCGTCGGCGAGGCAGACCGAGTGGTGGGCGACGTATGCGGAGTCGGTCACCGGGTACGTCGTGCGCGACAGCGCCTTCGATGCGAACGCCGCGATCGGCAACCTCACGATCAACCCGTCGAACGTGCCGCCCCTCGACCTCGCGCGGGTCAGCAGCGACGTGCTCTTCACCGGGAACACCTTCACGGACAACCCGAGGGGGCTCTACCTGCCGCTCGGCGCCAGGGACATCGTGCTCGCCGGGAACGACTTCTCGGGCACCGCCGAGTACGTCGTGCTGGCGGCCCCCGTGCACGGGCTCGAGATCACCGGAAACAGCATCGACTTCGAACCCGCCTCCGCCCGGGCGGAGGCGATCACGGTGCGACCGCTCTACGAAGACCTGTACCTGCCCGGTTCCGCATCGTCGTCGGGAATCAGCGTCACCGAGAACGTCTTCACCGGCTCGGGCCCGTTCCTCGGCGTCGGGACCCCGCCACCGCTCCTCGGCGACCCGATCCGACTCGGTGACCCGCTCCCTGTCGACGTGGCGCTGCCGGGTCCGCCGGCCGACGACATGCCGGGCCTCGACGGCGCGACGCCGCCACCCGACCCGGAGTTCGCACTGCTCGGCCTGTCGATCGTGCCGTTCGCCATGGTGGCGCCGGTCGAGGGGCGTCGCAGTCTGAGCGACACCATCCACGTCGCCCTCAACACGTTCCCGCAGGACTCGATCGCGATCGTCGCGCACCCGAACGCCGAGGTCGGCGAGGACTCGGATCCGACGAACGACATGATCGACGGGAACGTCGCCGTCGACGCCCGTGAGGAGACCGAGGACGGTCAGAACGACTGGGGATCCGCGTGCGGTCCGCGAGTCGAGGCCACCGGCTACGACGGTGGCGGCGCCTTCATCCTCGAGGTGCGCACGACCCAGGTGCTCTACCCCGAGTTCTGCGACCCTGAGCCGCCGACGCCGCCCGCACCCGCACCGGCGCCGACGCCGGGTGGTGGCCCCGCCGCAGGACTGGCGGCATCCGGTTGGGATCCGTCGACGGGGGCGCTGGTGGCGCTGCTGATGGCCGCCGCGGGCATCGTCGCGGTCGCCCGCGCACGCATGAGCCGCGCGCGGGCCCGGTCGGGCGTCAAGCGGTGACGGCGCCGTCCTTCCAGACGCGCCCGATGAGCGGCACGCCGGGCCGATAGGCGAGGTGCACGTGGCTCGGCGCCGCGAGCTCGACGAGGTCGGCCCGCATGCCCGGGCGGATCGCACCGACATCCGTTCGCCGCAGGGCCGCCGCGCCGCCCGCGGTCGACGCCCAGAGCGCCTCGGCCGGGGTCATGCCCATGTCGCGCACGGCGACGGCGATGCAGAACGGCAGCGAACTCGTGAAGCTCGAGCCCGGGTTGCAGTCGCTCGCGAGGGCGACCGTCACGCCGGCCTCGATGAGCCGGCGCGCATCGGGGTAGGGCTGGCGGGTCGAGAACTCGACGCCCGGCAGGAGGGTCGCGACGGTGTCCGATGTCGCGAGCGCCGCGACATCCGCATCGCTCAGGTAGGTGCAGTGGTCGACCGAGGCGGCGCCGAGCTCGACCGCGAGCTGCACGCCGGGCCCCTCGCCGAGCTGGTTGCCGTGCACCCGCACGCCGAGGCCGGCCGCTGCGCCGGCTTCGAGCACGCGTCGCGACTGCTCGGCGGTGAAGGCGCCGCGCTCGCAGAACGCGTCGACCCATCTCGAGTGCGGCGCGCACGCGTCGAGCATCTCCCCGACGACGAGGTCGACGTAGGCCTCGGCGGCGCGGTCGGCGTCGCCGCCGAACGCCGGGTCATCGCGGAACTCGAACGGCACGACGTGCGCGCCGAGGAAGGTCACCTCGTCGGTGACCTCGCGGGCGAGGCGCACGAGACGTGCCTCGTCGGCGACCGACAGGCCGTAGCCCGACTTGATCTCGAAGGTCGTGGTGCCCTGGGCGTGCAGCTCGGCGACGAAGCCGGCGAGCCGGGCCCGCAGCTCGTCGTCGCTCGCAGCCCGCGTCGCGGCGACCGTCGAGCGGATGCCGCCGGCCTCGTACCGCTGGCCGGCCATTCGCGCGGCGAACTCCGCGGCGCGGTCGCCGCCGAAGACGAGGTGCGAGTGGCTGTCGACGAAGCCCGGGATCACGGCCCGGCCGCCGGCGTCGACGACCTCGACCTCGGCGTCCCAGAGTGAGCGGTGCTCGTCGCCGTCCCGGCGGTCCTCGCGTTCGGTGCGCCGCTCGCGTCGCTCGGCGACTCGAGCATCGGCGTGCGTCGCGCTGCCGACCCACGCGATGCGGCCGTCTTCGACGAGCACCGCCCCGTCGCGCACGATGCCGAGCGGCCCGGCCTCGCGATCGGGCGAGGGGTCGTTGGTGACGAGCTCGCCGATGCCGGTCAGCAGCATGCGCCCCGCGGCGCCCCCGTCGCTCATGCCTCGAGCATAGGCACGCGCAGGCCGCGTTCGCGAGCGACCTCGACGGCGCGGTCGTAGCCCGCGTCGACGTGGCGCATG
The DNA here is from genome assembly GCF_042673425.1 of Agromyces sp. NPDC056965. Classification (NCBI taxonomy): domain Bacteria; kingdom Bacillati; phylum Actinomycetota; class Actinomycetes; order Micrococcales; family Microbacteriaceae; genus Agromyces; species Agromyces sp. NPDC056965. The sequence continues at coordinate 24,754 of NZ_JBHURI010000001.1, forward strand.
ACGCCGGTGCCCGGGTCGTTCACGAGCACGCGGGCGATCTTCTCGGCGGCCAGCTCGGTGCCGTCGGCGACGATCACCTGGCCGGCGTGGATCGAGCGGCCGATGCCGACGCCGCCGCCGTGGTGGATCGAGACCCAGGTCGCGCCCGAAGCGGTGTTCAGCAGCGCGTTCAGCAGCGGCCAGTCGGCGATCGCGTCGGAGCCGTCGGCCATGGCCTCGGTCTCGCGGTACGGACTCGCGACCGACCCCGAGTCGAGGTGGTCGCGGCCGATGACGACCGGGGCGCTCAGCTCGCCCGAGGCGACCATCTCGTTGAACTTCAGCCCCGCGAGGTGCCGCTCCTGGTAGCCGAGCCAGCAGATGCGCGCGGGCAGGCCCTCGAAGTGCACCTTCTCGCCGGCCTGGGTGATCCAGCGGCGCAGGTGCTCGTCGTCGGGGAAGAGCTCGAGGATGGCGCGGTCGGTCGCGGCGATGTCGGCCGGGTCGCCCGAGAGCGCCGCCCAGCGGAACGGGCCCTTGCCCTCGGCGAAGAGCGGTCGGATATAGGCGGGCACGAAGCCCGGGAAGGCGAACGCGCGGTCGTAGCCGCCGAGCTCCGCCTCGCGGCGGATCGAGTTGCCGTAGTCGAAGACCTCGGCGCCGGCATCCTGGAACTCGACCATCGCCTGCACCTGCTTCGCCATCGACGCGCGGGCGCGATCGGTGAACGCCTCGGGGTCGGATGCCGCGAGCTCGTGCCACTCGGCCACGCTCACGCCTTCGGGCAGGTAGCTCAGCGGGTCGTGGGCGCTCGTCTGGTCGGTCACGATGTCGATCGCGACGCCGCGGGCGAGGAGCTCGGGGAAGACGGTCGCGGCGTTGCCGACGAGCCCGACGCTGAGCGGCGTGCGCGCCTCCTTGGCCGCGAGCACGCGGGCGATCGCATCGTCGAGGTCGGAGGTCATCTCGTCGAGGTAGCCGTGCTCGACGCGGCGGGCGAGGCGCGAGGCGTCGACGTCGACGATGAGCACGACGCCCTCGTTCATGGTCACGGCGAGGGGCTGGGCGCCGCCCATGCCGCCGCAGCCGCCCGTGAGCGTCAGGGTGCCGGCGAGGGTGCCGCCGAACCGTGCGCGCGCGATCGCGCCGAAGGTCTCGTACGTGCCCTGCAGGATGCCCTGGGTGCCGATGTAGATCCACGAGCCGGCGGTCATCTGGCCGTACATCGTGAGGCCCTGCTGCTCGAGCTTCCGGAACTCGGGCCACGTCGCCCAGTCGCCGACGAGGTTGGAGTTGGCGATGAGCACGCGCGGCGCCCACTCGTGCGTGCGGAACACGCCGACGGGCTTGCCCGACTGCACGAGCAGCGTCTCGTCGGCCTCGAGGCCCTCGAGCGTGCGCACGATCGCGTCGAACGACTCCCAGTTGCGGGCGGCCTTGCCGGTGCCGCCGTAGACGATGAGGTCGTCGGGCCGCTCGGCGACCTCGGGGTCGAGGTTGTTCATGAGCATGCGCAGCGGCGCCTCGGTCTGCCAGCTCTTCGCGGTGAGCACGGTGCCGTGGGCGGCGCGAACGGTGCGGGGGCCGGCAGGTGCTGCGGTGGATGCGTCGGTCATGCTCCGATGCTCGCGCACCCGGCGGTCACCGACAACGGATGTCGCGGGCATGCTGTCCGGGATCCCAGACGAGCGCCACGATGGGCCGCGATGGTCGGTCGTGCCGGAGGTCAGCCGAGGCCGATGCCGCGCGCCGCCATGAACGGAACGGCGTCGACGGCGGTGCCGTCGAGACGCACCTCGAAGTGCAGGTGGCAGCCGGTGGATGCGCCCGTGCTGCCCACGGCGCCGATGAGCTGGCCTGCCGCGACCGCGTCACCGGGGTTCACGAGGATGCCGCCATCGGAGAGGTGCGCGTACCCGGTCGAGACGCCCGAGCCGTGCTCGAGCAGGATCCAGTTGCCGTAGCTGCCGTTCGTGCGGGCCTCGACGACGATGCCGCCCGTTGCCGCGAAGACCGGGGAGCCGCAGCTCGCCGCGACATCCGTGCCGCGGTGGAACTCGTTCACGCCGGCGAGCGGCTTGTTCGGCCGGGGGCCGAAGCCGTCGGTCTGGTTGCCCGAGACCGGGGGAGCCCAGCCCTGCTCGCTCAGCTGTCCGGCATCGCGCGGCAGCGAGTCGATGAACGAGACGCTCGTCGCGGCGACGCGCGTGCGCAGCCCGGAGAGGTCGGAGCGAGCGGATGCCACGGCGCGCTCGGCGTCGGCGACGGCGGCCTGCGCCTCCTCGACCGGCACGGCGTCGACGTTGGCCCAGGCCTCGGCGGCACGCTCCTCGGCGACATCGGCTTCGGCGGCACGCTTCTCGGCGATCTTCTGCAGCTTCTCGGCGTCGCCGGTGATCTGGTCGACGCGTGCGACGCCGCCGAGACCGGCGAGCAGGTCCTTGCCGGAGCCGAACGCGGCGGCCATCGACGTGAGCGAGCTGTCGCCGCCGCGAGAGGCGGCGAATGCCGCGGCCCCGGCGGCGTCGGCGTCGGCGCGGGCCTCGTCGGCCTGCTCCTGCAGTTGCGTCGCCAGGGCGCGTGCCTCGGTTCGCGTCGACTGGGCCGTCTCGAGTTCTGCTTCAGCCGTGCGCAGCGCAGCAGTCGCCCGATCGAGCGCCGTGCGTGCTCCGAGCAGCGAACTGAGCTGCGGGTCGCTGCCGCTCGAGATGCGGGCGTACGGGCCGTTGCCGACGAGCAGCGGGGTGCGCGGGGTCGTGACGGGCGGCGTGACCGGTGGTGCGGTCGGCGGCGTCGTGGCAGGCGGGTCGGTCGGAGTCGGCGTCGGTGTGGGAGTCGGCGTCGGAGTCGGTTCCGGTGTCGGCGTGGGAGTCGGCTCGGGCGTCGGAGTCGGCGTCGGCTCCGGCGTGGGAGTCGGTGTCGGTTCCGGCGTCGGCTCGGGCGACGGTGACGGCGCGGGCTCCGGTTCGGTCGCATCCGTCGACTCGGACGGCGTCGCACCCGTGTCCGTCGTCTCGGACGTCGCCGGGGCGTCGGGAGGGGTGACCTCTTCTGCTGATGCCGTGGTGATACCCGAGATGCCGAGCACGATGACGGCCGCTGCGGCCGCCATGGCGAGTCCGTCGGGCCGAGCGCGTCGCGCTCGGAACGGGTCGTGCGGGCCGGGCATTCGTTGCATCAGCGACATAGGGTTCCGTTCATATGCCGGCTTCGGGGGCCGGCATATGACTCAGTCTCTCAGCGCAGGCAGGTCGGCACAACACCTGAGCGCGTCGATCTCGCGCCCTCTTCGGGGCACATGTCGATGCTGCTCAGTCGAGTGCGCCGGCCGCCGACGTCGCCGCGATGACGACGTCGCCGTGCGCGACCATGCTCGAGATCGCTTCGATCTCGGGGGAGAGGAAACGGTCGGGTCCGGGCACCGCCCCGGTCTCCGCGACGAGCGAGACGACGGCCCCGGTCGCGGTACCGGGAGCGAGGGGCGCCCGAAGTGCGAGCCCGCGCGCCGCGGTCATGACCTCGATCGCGAGCACGCGGGAGAGCCCGTCGATAGCGCGGCGGAGCTTGCGCGCCGCCGCCCAACCCATGGAGACGTGGTCCTCCTGCATCGCCGACGAGGGAATCGAGTCGACGGATGCCGGTGCCGCGAGCCGCTTCAGCTCGGAGACGATGCCCGCGGCGGTGTACTGCGCGATCATGAGGCCCGAGTCGACGCCGACCTCGTGCGCGAGAAAGGGCGGCAGGCCCTGGTTGCGCGCCCGGTCGAGGAACCGGTCGGTGCGCCGCTCGCTCATCGACGCGACATCCGCCACCGCGATCGCGAGGAAGTCGAGCACGTATGCGACCGGTGCGCCGTGGAAGTTGCCGTTCGACTCGACGCGGCCGTCGAGCGTGAGCACGGGGTTGTCGACGGCACTCGCGAGTTCGGCGTCGGCGACGGATGCCGCGTGCGCGAGCGTGTCGCGGGCGGCGCCGTGCACCTGCGGTGCGCAGCGGAGCGAGTACGCGTCCTGCACCCGCGTGCACTCGGGTCCCTTGTGGCTCGCGACGATGGGGGAGTCGGCGAGCAGGCGCCGCAGGTTCGAAGCCGAGATCGCCTGGCCGCGCTGCGGGCGGAGCGCGTGCAGGTCGGCGGCGAAGACGGCGTCGGTGCCCATGAGGCCCTCGACGCTCATCGCCGCCGCGATGTCGGCGGTGGTGAGCAGCATCCGCAGGTCGTCGATCGCGAGCGCGAGCATGCCGAGCATGCCGTCGGTGCCGTTGATGAGGGCGAGGCCCTCCTTCTCGGCGAGGTGGAGTGGCGTGATGCCGGCGGCGGCGAGGGCCGTCGATGCATCCGCCGGCTCACCGGAGGCGTCGCGCACCTCGCCCTCGCCCATCGCCACGAGCGCGCAGTGCGCGAGGGGGGCGAGGTCTCCGGAGCATCCGAGCGAACCGTACTCGCGCACGACGGGTGTGATGCCGGCGTTCAGGATCGCCGCGTAGGTCTCTGCGGTCTCGCGTCGCACGCCCGTGCGGCCGGTCATGAGGGTCGAGAGGCGCAGCAGCATGAGGGCGCGCACGACCTCGCGCTCGACCTCGGCCCCGGAGCCGGCGGCGTGCGAGCGCACGAGGCTCGCCTGCAGCTGCGCGCGGCGGTCCTCGGCGATGAACGTCGTGGCGAGCGCACCGAAGCCCGTCGAGATGCCGTAGTGCGGCTCGGGGTCCGCGGCGAGGCCCTCGACGATCGCACGGCTCGCGGCGACGCCGTCGAGCGCGGCCGGGTCGAGCACGACGGATGCCCCGTGGCGCGCCACCGCGACGACGTCGTCGATGCCGAGGGGGCCGGTGCCGACGGTGACGGATGCCGCGGCGCGGGCGGGTGCTGTGGCGATGCTGCTCATACCTCCGATTCCACACCGCCCTCGTGCGCGCGGGAAGCGCGTGGGGCCGGTCGCCGTCCGGTATCCCAGACTCCCGCGTAGGATGAGCTCGGAGGCGACGATGGAGCAATCGAAGGTGCCGGCGGCCGATCAGACGCTCGCGATCCTCACGCACCTCGCGTCGCAGCGCGGGCCCGTGCCCGCCGCCACGATCGCCTCGGCGCTCGGCATCCCGCGCTCGACGGTCTACCACCTGCTGGCCGTCATGCAGGAGCGGGGCTTCGTCGTGCACCTGCCCGAGGAGCGCCGCTACGGCCTCGGCATCGCCGCCTTCGAGCTGTCGAGCGGCTTCTCGCGCCAGCAGCCGCTCGCGCGCCTCGGCCGGCCGCTCGTCGCGACCCTCGTCGACCGGCTCGGCGAGAGCGGGCACCTCGCGGTGCTGCACGGGCGCGACGTGCTCTACCTCGTCGAGGAGCGCGCGCCCCGGCGGCCCTCGCTCGTCACCGATGTCGGGGTGCGCCTGCCCGCGCACCTCACCGCCACCGGCCGGGCGATGCTCGCCGTGCTGCCGCCCGCGCAACTGCGGGCGCTCTACCCCGACAAGGCCGCGTTCGCCGGTCGTGCCGCGTTCGCCGGCGACGGCCCGGAATGGAGCTACGGGCGACTGAAGCGAGTGCTCGCCGTGGTGCGCGAGCAGGGCTGGGCCGGGGAGGACGGCGAGGTCACGGGCGGGCTCGCGTCGGTCGGCGCGGTCGTGCGCGATCACGTCGGCTGGCCCGCGGCGGCGGTCGCGGTGACATATCCGGATGCCGCGCCCGAGGCGGACGTCGCCGGGTACGTGTCGGCGGTGCAGGAGGCCGCGGCGACGCTCGCCCGCCGCATCGGCACGCCCCGCTGAACGGCGAGGCCCTGCGCCGAGCAGCGACGTCCAGCTTCCGTCCACCCCGCACCGGTACGGTGAGGTCGCCGCCGAGCACCGATCATCGACCCCGACCGAGAGCCGAGACACGACCTTGCTGACGACCGCCGACGACCACGGCTTCACGGGCCTCACCGGATTCGCCGCCGACGTGCTGAATTCCCTCGGCGACATCGGCGTCGGGGTGCTCGTATTCCTCGAGGTCCTGATCCCGCCGATCCCGAGCGAGGTCATCCTGCCGTTCGCGGGATACCTCAGCCAGTCGGGCGAGCTCCACCTCGGGTGGCTCATCCTCTGGTCGACGCTCGCCTCCGTCATCGGCGCCCTCGTGCTCTACGGCCTCGGCGCCGCCGTCGGCCTCGATCGGGCCATCCGCTGGATCGCGTGGACGCGACTCGTCAGCCGCACCGACCTCGACCGCGGCGCCGAGTGGTTCCACCGGCACGGCCGCTGGTCGGTGCTCGTCGGGCGCATGATCCCCGGCGTCCGCAGCCTGATCTCGCTGCCCGCGGGCGCCGATCGCATGCCGCTCGCCTGGTTCTGCCTCTTCACCGCCATCGGCTCGGGCCTCTGGAACACGCTGCTCATCGGCGTGGGCGCCGCGCTCGGCACCCAGCACGCGCTGCTCGAGGAGTACCTGCAGTACCTCGACTGGGTCGTCTACGGTGCGATCGCGATCGCGCTCGCCGTGCTCGTCATCCGGCGCATCCTCGAGCACCGGCGCGTGGTCGACGAGGCATCCGCCTGATCACACCGGTTCCGGCCGGTCTCAGCGGGCGGCGGGAGCGAGCCAGCGTCGCAGCACGCGCGTGACGAAGGGCAGCGCCCAGAACGTCATGATCGGCGTGAGCAGCAGGGTGGTCGCGAGCACCTTCCAGACGACGGCGAGGTCGTTCCAGCCGGGCACGAACGCGGTCACGAGCAGCGTGAAGGCGAGGTTCACGGGGAAGAACCCGAGCCAGATCGTCACCGCCTGCTTCCAGCGCGGCGGCGCAGGCGGCAGTTCGTCGAGCGACGCGGATGCCGCGGCATCCGCCACCGGCACCGAACCCGTCGCCGGGTCGTCGAACCAGCCCTCGATGCCCGTGCGGCGCCTGCTGCGCTCCGAGCGCACGAAGCCCTCGCCCATCGAGAGCCACCAGGTGCGCTCGGCCGAGCGCTCCCACGCGTCGAGGGTCTCCTCGCTCGCGAAGCGGTAGAGCATGTGCCAGACCTGCGATCCCTCGCCGGCGCGGACCCAGCCCGAGCCGAGGAAGCCCGGGTACTTGGCCGCGAGGTTCACGCCGGTCTGCACCCACGCGGTCGCCTCGGAGATGCGCTCGGGGTCGACCTCGCGTCGGATCGAGACGGTGATCGGTTCGTGGTTCATGGGCCCCCGGGGTGTTCTCGTGGCTGGCGAATTCTGTTCGCGAGACTCTGGATGGTCGGGCCGTTCCGCTTGTGGCGGGCTGGTCCGGGCCAGATGCGAGTGTAGTCGGGCCGTGTTTCGAGCGTGCTTCGAGCGGGGGAGTCGCGTCGCGCAGGATTCGGCGGCCACGACCGTCACGGGAGGAGCCGGGAGGCGATGCCGCTGAGGATGCCGACCGACGGCGCGAGCACGAGGCAGCCGAGCGCGATCGCGAGCCCGAGCGCGATCGCCGAGGCGGCGAGCAGGGCCGCGAGGAGCCCGACCGTCGAGGCGCCTCGGCCGGGTGTCCGACGCGTCATCCGGCGCTCGCGTCGCTCAGCTGCGCCGGGCACTCCCCGCCCGGCGTGGTCGCCAGTTCGAAGTGCCACATCTCGTTCGCGTAGGTCTGGCAGAGGCCGTAGTCGGCGCCGTGCTGGCTCAGCCAGCTGTTCGCATCGGTCCGTCCGATGTCGACGGCCTCCCCGGTGACGTGCTTGGACGTCTCGGGTGCGGCGACGAACCGCCTGGCTTCCTCCTCGCTGCCGTACTCGGCGATGGCGGCGTCGAGGAGCGACTGCTGGTAGGCGGCGCTGCGCCACCCGTTCGTCACGACGAACTCGTAGCCGTCGGCGATCGCCGCGCGGGCCGCATCCTGCATGGCGCCGCGCAGCTCCGGGTCGAGCTGGGCGATCGCCGGCAGGTCGTCGGCGAACGGCGACACCGCCTCGCCCTCCTCGATGTATCCGTCATCGACGTCGAACCCGGTGTCGGGATCCGGGGCGCCGAGTGCGTCCGTCGGCGCGTCGCCGGGTGCTCCGTCGGCGGAGATGGCCTGGAGCCCGACCACGGCGCCGATCAGGAGCGCGATGAGCGTGATGACGACGACGGCCGTCGCGAGCAGCCTCCGCCTGCGGCGGCGGCGCGGTTGCTGCATCATGGGTCGGTCACTGGTTCGTTGACTGGTCATGTCGGGTGCTTTCAGCTCGTGGATGTGGCACATGCCGGCCTGCTCCGAATCGCGTTCGCGTCGTCGCACGAGCGCGCCGCCGAGTCCGAGCAGCGCGACGAGGCCGACACCGAGAGCGGTGCCGATCGAGTTGGCGACGACGTCCTCGGCATCGGGCACGCGACCCGGGAGCACGACCTGCGTGACCTCGACGATGGCGGAGAGCGCCACCCCGATGGCGAGCCCGGCCGCCCATCGCCTGCGTCCGAGGACCAGGGTGATGAGCGCGCCGAACGGCACGAACATGGCGACGTTCGCCAGGAACTGGAAGCCGGCGACACCGGTCGGAACCGGAGACCCCGACATCGACTCGAACCACGAGACGAAGAGGTACCGGGCGTCGGAGACGAGGCGGGGCGGGCCGAACGTGAGGCCCGCGATCGCGACGAGGCACCCGACCGTCCAGAACCAGGTCGAGCCCGAACGGGCGCGGCCTCGAGGGCGGGCATCTGCTGTCAGGTGCGAGGCCATGTATGTCTCCCCACTCGAGATCGGGCGGAATCGGTGTTGCATGTGCTTTCGGTGATTCCAGTGCACCAAGCGCGCTGTTGCGGCGGCGTATCACGAAATGCATATGCTCCCGATACGGGTGCACGGTCGAGTGGTCAGGCGGGAGCCGGCTCCGACCGATCGGTCATCCGGTGGCTCGCCGGACGGCCGTTCTCAGGTGCGGAGGCGCGACGGAGACGGAGGACAACGCCTCGGGGCGAGCTCGGCGAACCGCCGGGCGCCCCGATGTTCACATGGTCGTGGGGCCGATCAGAGCTGGTCGGCGACCACCGCGGCGGCGTTCAGCCACGCGTCGTGCGTCTCGGGCGACAGCGCATCGAAGTCGATCGTGCCGCCGTCGACGAGTGCGGCGTCGTAGGGGATCGTCGTGACCGCGGCGGTCAGCGCGCCGAAGTGGTCGGCGAGGCGCTGCTCGAGCTCGCGGTCGGGCTTCTCCGACGGCGAGGTCAGGATCGTGACGGCCCGGTCGACCTTGTCGCCGAAGCCCTTCTCTGAGAGGCCGTCGAGGAGCCATGCGGCACTCGCCGCCGTGTCTTCGCGCACCGTCGAGACGATCACGAGCTGGTCGGCGGCGGCCACTGCCGCGACCCAGTTCGAGGCGCGCATGTTGTTGCCGGTGTCGACGATCAGCAGGCGGTAGTAGCGCGAGAGGGTGCGGTGCAGCCGGTCGAACGCGGCGTCGTCGATGGTGGATGTCGCGGCGGCATCCTCATCGGAGGCGAGCACGTCGAAGCGGGCGTCGACCTGCGTGCGCACGTAGTCGTCGAGCTGGCTGAGGCTCGCGACGCTCGGGTTCTCGAACCGATCGAGGTCGCCGAGCAGGTCGACGGCGGTGCGGTGGTGCGGGGTGTGCTGCGCGCGCCAGCCGAGCGTGCCGCGCGTCTCGTTGTTGTCCCACGCGAGGGTGGACCCGCCGCGGAGCCGGCCGAACGTCGCGGCGAGCAGCAGCGTGCTCGTGGTCTTGTGGGCGCCGCCCTTGGGGTTCAGCACCACGATCGTGCGAGGGCCGTCGAGTCGCTTCTGCACGCGGTTCGTCTGGTCGTGGCGGGTCTGCTCGATCGCGCTCGGCTTCGGCGAGATGAGGCCGCCGCTCATGCGGCGCACCCGGCCCTGCCATCCCAGGGTCGCCTTCAGCGGCCGCTGCCGGGGGCGGCTCGAGAGCAGGTCCTCGACGGTGGGGCGGTGGGGTTTCGGCTCGGCCTGGGGGGTCGCCGAGGCTGCCGCGATCGGCACGGCGGGAATCGTCGGGATCGGCGCGGTCGTCGGGCGGGGCTCGACGCTCTCGGGCGCGAGGCTGGTCGGAACCTCGGTCACGAGGCCGGTCGGAGCCTCGGTCACCCGGCCGTCCGGCTCGACGGTCAGGGTCCAGTGCGAGGAGTCGTCGATGAGTGCGGCGGTCGCCGGCACGCCGAGGCGTTGCGCCCGCTCCTGCACGAATGCCACGACGCGGTCGCGCAGTGCGTCGCCGTCGACCGCCTGGATGCCGATGACGGCACCGTCCGCGTGCACGTCGGCCTCGGTGGCCGAGGTCAGGAAGACGGTGACGCCGTCGTGCGTGTTGATCGAAGTGGACAAGCGATTCCCCCAGATGCCATGCGTCGGTCGATGAGGATCGGCCCGGGCATGCTGCCCGCACTCGCGTCGTGACGCATGCCGAATGCGAGCGCTCCCGCGCCGCCGGCCGTTCCCCCGCGAATCAGTCTACGTTCCCGCCCGGACGTCGCCCGGACAGCTCGCCCAGCAGCGCAGCGGCCGGGGCGGAGAGCACGTCGCCGCGTCGCCACACCGCTCGCAGGCGCCGCGCGAGGTCGAGCCCCTCGACGGCGATCTCGACGAGTTCGCCGCGGGCGGTCCACGGCCGGGTGGCGAGGTCGCTGAGCACGGCGGGGCCCGCTCCGGATGCCGCGGCGACGAGCACGGCCGCATTGCTCGCCACGACCAGGGCGGGTTCGGCCGGCGTCCTGTCGTCGAGCGCATCGGCGAGGGTCGATCGCGTTCCCGATCCCGCCTCGCGGGTCACGAGCGGGGTGGCCGCGAGCTCGTCGAGCGTGACGCGCGATCGACGCGCCCACGGATGCGTCGGCGACACGATGACCACGAGCCGGTCGGTCGCGACCGTGCGGCTGTGCAGGCCCCGGCGCACCGCGGGCGACTCGACGAAGCCGAGGTCGATCTCGTGCGACTCGAGCAGGTCGAGCACCTGCGAGGAGTTCTCCACCCGCATGCGCACTTCCAGTGCGGGGTGACTGCGCCGAAGCTCGCCGATCCACGCGGGCAGCAGGTACTCGGCGACGGTGAGGCTCGCGGCGAGGTCGAGCCGCACCTCGTGGTGCTCGCGTCGCGCGGTCGCGGCGGTGAGCAGGTCGTCGGCGCCGCTGATGATCCGGGCGGCGAGCTCCGCGATCGCCTCGCCGTCGGGGGTCAGGCGCGATCCGCGGGCGTGGCGCTCGATGAGCGTGAGGCCGAGGGAGCGCTCGAGTCCGGCGATCGATCGGCTCGCGTTCGGCTGCGCCATGTCGACCGAGCGCGCGGCAGCGCCGAGGCTGCCGTGCCGGCCGATCGCGACGAGCAACTCGAGCACGGCGAGGTCGGGCCAACGCTGAGGCATATCAGCATGATATGCCTCGATGCTGAACGGACGGCTACCGCCCGCGGCATCCGTTCGCGATCGTCGAGGGATGACCCGCACTGCACCGATCCCGGCATCGCCCCGCCCGCCGCTTCTCCCCGACCGGCCGACCACGGCGCGGAGGGTTCGCGCACGTCTCGTCGACGTGGCCCCCGGCCTCGGGCTCGCGGCCGCGGGCGTTGCGGTGTCGATGGCCGCGGCGTTCCTGCTGCCGGGCATGAGCGCGCTGCTCATCGCGATCGTGCTGGGCGTGCTGCTGCGGAACACCGTGCCGCTCCCGTCGCGCGTCGAGGCGGGGCTCGCGTTCGCCGCGAAGCCGCTGCTGCGCCTCGGCGTCGTGCTGCTCGGCCTCCAGCTCGTGCTCGGGGACATCCTCGACCTCGGCATCGGGGTGATCGTCGTGGTGGTGGCGATCGTCGTCGTCGGCATCACGTCGACGCTCCTGATCGGCCGGCTCCTCGGCATCTCGGCGACGCAGCGACTGCTCATCGCGTGCGGCTTCTCGATCTGCGGCGCCGCAGCGGTCGCGGCGGTCGACGGCGTGGTCGAAGCGGACGAGGAGGAGGTCGTGACGGCGGTCGCCCTCGTCGTCGTGTTCGGCACGCTCATGATCCCGCTGATCCCGCTCGCCGCCTCGCTCCTCGGCCTCGACGCCCAGCAGGCCGGCATGTGGGCGGGCGGGTCGATCCACGAGGTGGCGCAGGTCGTCGCGGTCGGCGGAGCGCTCGGCGGCACGGGGCTCGCGGTGGCCGTCGTGGTGAAGCTCGCCCGGGTGCTGATGCTCGCGCCGGTGCTCGCCGTCGTCAGCGTGCAGCGTCGGCGCTCGCTCGCGGCGGAGGCGGGTTCCGACGGGGCCGCGGGCAGGCGACCCCCGATCGTTCCGCTCTTCGTCGTGGGGTTCATCGCGATGGTCGTGGTGCGCTCGCTCGGCTGGGTGCCCGACGTCGTCGTCGCGGGCGCCGGCGTCGCGCAGACGGTGCTGCTCGCGGCGGCGATGTTCGCGCTCGGAACCGGCGTGCGGTTCAGCATGTTCCGCCGCGTCGGGGTGCGACCGTTCGCCCTCGCCGGGGCGTCGACGCTGATCGTGACGGGTGTCGCGCTCGCCGGAGTCGTCGCCGTCGGATGAGGCGGGATGCCGCCGATCCAATCCGAACCCGGGAAGGTTCCGAATCCCCTTCCAGCACGGCAGTCGCCGTGACTCGAGAAGGAGGAACCCCATGCGAAACTCCCCGAACCGCATCGTCGCGACCGTCTTCGGTGCGGTCTACCTGCTCGTCGGCCTGCTCGGATTCGCCGTCACCGGCGGCGTCGGGTTCTTCGCGACCGAAGGAGGCCTCCTCCTCGGCGTCTTCGAGGTGAACCCGCTGCACAACGTGGCGCACCTGCTGATCGGCGCAGCACTGTTCATCGGCGGCATCGTCTCCGCGACCGCGGCGAAGGCCGTCAACGCGACGGTCGGCGCCGCCTACCTGCTGCTCGGCATCGTGGGGTTCTTCCTCGCGGGCACGGCGGCGAACATCCTCGCGCTGAACACGGCCGACCACTTCCTGCACCTCGCGAGCGCGATCGTGCTGCTGGGCGTGGCGCTCGGGTTCGAGCGCACCGGACGCGTGGCGACGGCGTAGGGACCGGCCATGCACGCACTGGCGGCGGCCCTGCGCAGTTGGCCGATGCTCGCCGCGTTCGGCGCCGGGCTCGTGCTGACCGCGCTCGCTGCCGGTGCCGGGGGAGCGATGCAGCCCGCCCTCGTCGTGGCCGGCGTCGCCGCGCTCGGCTGGGGCGGGCTCGCGCTCCGGGCGGGGCGCGTGATCGCCCCGTCCGCAACGCTCGTCGTGACCGCGGCCGCCCTCGTGGGGATGGCGGCCGCGGTCTCGACGGGTGCTGCTGCGACGACGGATGTCCCGCCGGGCCCGCTCGCCGCGGCATCCGTCTTCATCGTGGTCGTCGCACTGTCGGCCGGCCTCGAGCTGCGCGCTCGCACGCGCCTCGCCGGAGCGACGGAGCCGGCGGACGATCGCGGCGCCGCGGCATCCGACACCGCCCGGCTCATCGGCCTGGTCGCGGGCGCCGCGCTCGTCGCGGCCCTTGCGACCCCGGCGCTCGCGGCGACCGAGGCCGGCGAGTCCGCCGTTCCGCACGGCTCGCACGGACCGGGGACCGGCGAGCCGCTCCCCGGCGTGGAGCAGCCGGAGCCGGGCCACTCGCACTGAGCGGGTCGACCGGGCGCCGCCGTTCGATCAGTCGCGAGGTGCGGTGCCGTCGGTCGGGATGAGCGCCGTCGCGAGCGTGACCGTGCGGCGGCCGTCGCCCTCTGCCGACAGATAGGGCGCGAGCAGTTCGCCGAGCCCGGCCTGGATCACGGCGAGGTCGTCCGTCGTCACGTGCAGCGTCGTCTCGCCGAATCCGAGGAAGTCGCGGAACCGCGGGTCGTTCGCCGCGATCGCCCGATCGAAGCTCTCGCCGAGGTGAGCGAGGAAGGTGAGGAACGCCTGCTGCAGTTCGCGCGTGCCCATCTCGAGCAGTTCGTCGTGATCGACGTGCGCCATGCGCTCGCCGAGCGCGAAGGTGCGCTCGACCGCTCCGCGCACGCGGCGTTCCTCGACGACCGTGAGCACATCGGCGTCGACGAGCGCGGCGATGTGCCGGTAGAGCGTCGCCTGTGCGACATCGGGCAGGGCGCTGCGCAGGCTCGCGGTGGTGATCTCGCGCGTGCCCACCTGCTGGATGATGCGCAGCCGAACGGGGTGCATGACGACGTCGGCGATGGGCGACGGCTTGCGCATCGGTCCTCCGAATGATTATTCTCACGGTGAGAACATTCTCAACGTTCTCGTTCGAGTATGCCACCGAAGGGATCCGCTCCATGATCACCGCCCAGATCGACGTCTCCGGACTCGCGAAGCGCATCGGCGACGTCGATGCCGTGCGCGACGCGACGTTCAGTGCGGCGCCCGGCCGCGTCACCGGGTTCCTCGGCCCGAACGGCGCCGGCAAGTCGACGACGCTCCGGATGCTGCTGGGGCTCGTGAGGCCCGATTCGGGCACCGCGCTCATCGGCGGCCGCGTGTACGGCGAGCTCCCCGACCCCACCGGCACCGTCGGTGCCGTGCTCGACCTCGCCGGTGCGCATCCGGCGATGACCGCTCGCGGACACCTGCAGAGCTATTGCGCCCTCGGGGGCCACGCTGCCGACCGCGCCGAGGCGGTCGCCGGGCTCACCGGCATGGCCGAGTACCTCGATCGCCGTGTCGGCGGCTTCTCCACGGGAATGCGGCAGCGGCTCGCACTCGCGACGGCCCTGCTCGGCGACCCCGGGGTGCTCGTGCTCGACGAGCCGTCGAACGGGCTCGACCCCGCGGGCATCGTCTGGCTGCGAACGTTCCTCCGCGAGTTCGCGGCGAACGGCGGCACCGTGCTGCTCTCGAGCCACGTGCTCACCGAACTGCAGCACGGCATCGACGACCTCGTGCTGATCGACCGCGGTCGCACCACCTGGGCGGGGCCGCTCTCGGAGTTCACGGAGCGCGGTACGAGCCTCGAAGCGGCCTTCCTCGAGCTCACCTCGGGCGGAGCTGCGGCGGTCCCCGCCGGCGCCGAAGGGATCCGCGCATGACCCGGCTGCTCCGCGGCGAGCTCGCCAAGCTCCTCGCCACCCGCCTCCCGTACTGGTCGCTCGTGACGGCCGCGCTCTGCGGCGGAGGCCTGACGGGGCTCCTCTCGCTCATCGGCCCCGAGAACGCGACCCCGCCGCTGCCGGGGCTCGACACCGCGGAGGGCGTGGGCATCGTCGTCGGCATGAGCGGACTCGTGCTCTTCGTGCCGGCGCTCATCGGCACGATCGCCGTCACCGGCGAGTACCGGCATCGCACGATCGGAACGACGTTCCTGGCGGTGCCGCGTCGCAGCCGGGTACTCGCGGCGAAGCTCGTCGCTTACGGGGCCCTCGGCGTCGCGTACGGGCTGGTCTCCTCGCTCTTCGCCGGTCTCGCCGTCGCGACGGGGGCCGCCGTGCAGGGCGTCGAACTCGGGGTGCCGCTCGCGTCCCTCGTCGCGCTCCTCGCGCGGCTCGCCCTCGCGGCGGCCGTCTACATGGTGCTCGGCGTCGCGATCGGCGCGCTCGCCCGCAACCAGCTGCTCGCGATCGGCATCGTGCTCGGGTACTTCTACTTCCTCGAGCACGTGCTCATGATCGTTCCCGGGGTCAACGTCATCCACCCGTTCCTCCCCGGAGGCGCGACCGCGGCACTGACGGACTTCACCTTCCTCGGCGACGCGATCGCCGAGGAGCTGCCGATGGCGGCTACGTCGACGACCTCGCCGCTCGTGGGGGCGCTCGTGCTGCTCGGCTACGCGGTCGTGGCGGCCTGGCTCGCCATCGCGATCCCGTTGCGACGCGACCTCCGCTGAGCCCGCATCGCCGCGGTCGCGTTCGCGAGCACGGTGCCGACGGTCGCGCTGCCGCGCAGCGCGACCGTCAGCAGTGCGAGCGCGACGACGGCCTGCACCGGTCCGAACCCGGTGACGAGCACGACGGCGACGCCGGCCACGCCGCACACGGCATCGAGCGCAGCGGCACGTCGACTCGAAGACGCCGGTACCCGGGCCGCGCGCCGCGATCGTTCGAATCGAGCGAACACGAGCGTGGCACCGGCGACGACGGCGGCCGTGGCGCCCAGCCACAGCGGACGCGTCGCCCACCACTCCGCGCTCATCGGCTCGGGCAGGGGGAGACCGACTCCGGCGTTCGCGACGAGCAGCGCGCCCGCGAGGCCCACGAGCACGGGCATGTGCCAGAGGTAGATCGTCATCGCACGCTCGCCGACGGCCGAGAGGAGCTGCGAGGCATCCGCTCGCTCGACCCAGGCGCGGATGCGCGGACGGGCCAGCTGGAAGAGGGCGAGCTGGGCGACGCCGAGCACCACGAGGCACACGGTCGGCGGGTTGAGGTTCTCGTACATGTCGGCCGAGTACGGCGCCGCGGCGGTGATCACGCCGAGCAGTGCGAGCGACCCGGCCGCGATCGACCAGAGCGCCGCCGGAGCGAGGCGGTCGAGTGCGCCGTCGGCGAGGTGGAAGCCGAGCTGCTGCACGAGCAGCCACACGAGCAGGAGGTTCAGGAACCCGATGCCGTCGAGCCCGGTCGAGAAGCGCAGCACGTCGACCGCGACGACACCCGCGAGCAGCGCGAGCGGGGTCAGCACCCGGGCGCGCTCGTGGGCGCGCACCATGAGCGGCACGAGCGCCGAGGTGGCGAGGTACACGCCGAGGAACCACAGCGGTTGCCCGATGCGGAAGCCCGCCGTCGCCACGAGCTCGGGGGCGAGGCCGGCGAGCGACATCGCGACGAGGGCGGCGGCGACCACGGCGACCAGCACGATGGCCGGGCGCACGAGCCGCACGAGCCGCGCTCGCACGTAGTCGGCGCCGCTCGCCCCGCGCGCCTGCATCGACCGCCAGTGGTGGAAGCTCGAGAAGCCGCCCGCGATGAAGAACAACGGCATGATCTGCACGACCCAGCTCACGGCCGCGAACCAGGCCTGCCCCTCGAGGGCGTTCTCGAGCACGGGGCCGTCGGGGCCGACGCTCACGCCGACCATCATCGCGTGCAGGGCGAACACGACCACGAGCAGGGCGACGCGGATCGCGTCGACGCTCGAGTCGCGGGCGACCGAGGGGCGCCGAGCGGATGCCCCGGCGCGCGCCACCGGGTCGACCGGGTCGTGCCCGGTCGAGCGTGCGAGTACGTCGGTCATGTCCGCCTCCGTCCGGGCAGCCTCTCCGCCCTCGGAGGCAGGCTACGAAGGCGGTACCGCGGTGCCCATCACCCGCGGGAGGGGTTCTCGCCGGTACCGGCGTACGGTCAGGAACCGGGCTGCACGAGCCCCGTGTCGTACGCCAGTACGACGGCGTGCACACGATCGCGGAGTCCGAGCTTCGAGAGGATCTTCGACACGTGCGTCTTGACCGTCTGCTCGGCGATGAAGAGCGCCGAGGCGATCTCGGTGTTCGAGAACCCGCGGCCGACGAGGGTCAGCACCTCGCGCTCGCGCTCGGTGAGCTCGGAGAGCCGCGTGGCGTCGATGCGCGGCGGCGGGGCCGACCTCGCGAAGTCCTCGATGAGGCGGCGCGTCACGCTCGGCGCGAGCAGTGCGTCGCCCGACGCGACGATGCGCACGGCGGCGACGAGCTCTTCGGGGGTCGCGTCCTTCAGGAGGAACCCGCTCGCCCCGGCGCGCAGCGCCTCGTAGACGTAGTCGTCGATGTCGAACGTCGTCAGCATGAGGACGCGGGGCACGTAGTCGCTCGACCGCGGCGGGGTCTGCAGTGCGCGCGTCGCCTCGAGGCCGTTGCGACCCGGCATGCGCACGTCCATCACGACGACGTCGGGGCGCAACTCGTGCGCCATCGCCACGGCCTCGTCGCCGTCGGCCGCCTGCCCGACGACCTCGATGCCGGCCTGGGCGGAGAGCACCGCCGCGAAGCCGGCTCGCACCATCGCCTGGTCGTCGGCGATGAGCACCGAGATCGTCACACCATGCCTCCGTCCGACCCGAGCGGAAGGGTCGCGAGAACACGGTATCCGCCGCCGGGTCGTTCCCCGAATTCGGCGCGTCCGCCGAGCAGTGCCGCGCGCTCGCCGATGCCGACGAGACCGTGGCCGCCGCCCTTGGCGTCGGGCGCCGGGACATCCGTCGCCGTCTCGTTGTCGATGCAGACGACGAGGTCGTCGGCGAGCACCTCGATCGAGACGAAGGTGGGTGCGCCCGGGGCGTGCCGTACGACGTTGCTGAGCGCCTCCTGCACGATGCGGTAGGCGGCCGTCGCGGCGAGACCGCCGTCGGGCAGGGAGGCGTCGACGGTGAGGGTCACGGGCACGCCGGCACGTTCGACGGATGCCGCGAGCTCGGGCAGTTGGGCGAGGCCGGGCTGCGGCGCGGTCTCGGCCGCGGTGTCGGCGCTCCGGAGCACCCCCAGCAACTGCCGCATCTCGGTCATCGCCGACCGCGCAGAAGCCGCGATCTCGGCGAACTCCGTCTTGGCGTCGTCGCTCAGCCCCGGCACCCGGTACGGCGCGCTCGTCGCCTGCACGTGGATGATCGACAGACCGTGCGCGACGACGTCGTGGAGCTCGCGGGCGATGCGGTTGCGCTCCTCGCCGAGCACGCGTCGCTGCTGCTCCGAGGCGGAGTGCGCGCGTTCGCGGAAGAGCTCGACGCCGATCACGCGGCGCTGCGCGAGCAGCACCGAGATGGCGCAGGCGAGGGCCGTCACGGCCGCGCCGGTGATCATGCTCGCCGCGGCGCCCGAGTCGACGAAGGCGAACGGCAGGGTCACCACGACCCCGATGCCCCACGCGATGAGGCCGAGGCGCCACTCCCACATGAGGCCGAGCACGATGAGCAGCACGCCCTGGCTCACGATCGAGGTCACCGGCCACGGCCACGGCGCGACGTCGGAGCCGAGGGAGAGCAGTGCGAAGGCGAGCAGCCCCGCCGCGGAGACGCTCGCGGCGACCCATGGCCAGCGCACCGCGAGCGGCAGCGCGATGGCGAGCGCGAGGCACGTGGCGGCGGCGGAGAGCAGCTCGATGTCGTAGATCGTCGCGGCCAGCGGGAGCGAGACCGAGAAGAGGATGACGGCGAGGAGCGAGGTCGACACGAGCATCCATGCCCGGAACTGGCGTTCGTCGGCCGTGATGCGGGCGAGCCGGGCAGGCGCCGCCGGGATCGACGGCACGGGCGGGAGCGGCGGGGCCGGCGGTCGCGGCGCGGGCCGGGCCGTCGCAGCGGGTCGGACCTCCGCCGCGGCGTCCGCCGGGCCGTGCTCGGGATGATGGGTCTGCGCCATGATGCCAGTAGCAAACCACGCCGGGCGCGGCGCTGCATCCCTCCCGAGGACGATTCGCGGCCGTACGCCGGTAGGGTCGCCGATCAGCCGTGCGGCGGCCGCCCGGCCGGCGGCGTGATGCCGTCGACGACCGCGTCGGGCCGCATGCCCGCCGATGCGTGCACGTCGCGCAGGCGCTGGGCGCGGTTCGTCGCGATCACGCGGTCGTCTCGCAGCGGCAGGCGCACCTGCTCCTCGGCCGGGATGCCGGCGCGGAGCTGCCGAGCGCGCTCGACCTCGGTGTCGAGCACCGCGCCGAACAGCATCGCGAGGTTCGACAGCCACACCCACAGCAGGAAGGCGACCACCCCGCCGAGGATGCCGTAGACGCGCACGTAGCTGCCGACGCCGAAGACGTAGAGCGCGAACAGCGCCGTCGTCACGACCCACGCGAGCAGCGCGGCGATCGCGCCGACGCTGAACCAGCGCAGGTGCCGGCGCCGCACGTTCGGCGCCGCCCAGTAGAGCAGGGCCAGCACGAGGATGCCGATCGCCGCGAGCACCGGCACCTTGGCGAGGTCCCACCAGAAGGCGATGCCCTCGTCGAGGCCGAGCACGCGGGCTGCAGCCTCGGCCACCGGGCCCGTCACCACGAGGCCGACCGCGGCGATCGCGCCGAGCACGACGAGCGCGGCGGAGGTGGCGAGCATCGCGGGGCGCATCTCCCAGAACGGGCGCCCCTCCTCGACCCCGTAGATGCGGTTCATGCCCCGGCCGAACGCGCCGACGAAGCCCGACGCCGCCCAGAGCGTGGCGACGAGGCCCGTCGCGAAGGCGAGGCCCGCGTGCGACGCGTTCACGAGCTGGTCGAGGGGCTCGCGGAGGGCATCGACGACCGATGCGCCGCCGAGTTCCTCCACGACGCGGAGCGCATCGGCCACGACGGCCTCGGCGCTGCCGAAGATGCCGAGGAGCGCGAGTGCCGCGAGCAGTGCGGGGAAGACCGTGAGCAGTCCGTAGAAGGTCAGGGCCGCCGCGATGTCGTGCACCTGGTTGATGCGGTACTCGTGCACCGTGCGCGTGAGGATGACCCTCCAGTCGGCACGAGACAGCTGCACCGGCGAGTCCTGGCCGGATGCTTCGGGGCCCGACGGTGCGCGGCCGGATTGATCGTGTTCGGGCATGTCGCCTCCCGTGGTGACGGACCGAGCCTACGGGCAGCCGACGCAGCGGCACAGGGGCTTGCTCAGTCGAGGTGCGCGTGCAGGAATGCCGCGACGCGGGCCCGCATCTGCGCATCGAGGATGCCGATCGAGTGATCGGCCCCCGGCACGACCGCGAGCTCGGCGGGAACACCGGCCGCGGCGAGGGTGGCCGCGAGTCGCTCCGACTGCCCGAGCGGCACGACCTCCGCTTCGGCGTGGCCGATGAAGAAGGGGGGATCGCTCGGATCGGCGAAGCTTCCGGCCGAGGCATCCATCGCCTGCGGGCACTGCGCGTCGCTCGCGCCGGCTTCGCAGTCGAGGTACTCGCCGACGATGCGCTGCAACCAGTCGGATGCCCCGTCGGCCACGAGCTCGGCGGCCCCGAGCCCGACGGGACCCGAGAGCTCGGCGACCGCCGCGACCCGGGAGCCCGTGTCGAGCGGCCCCTCGCCGGTGGTGCCGAGCAGCGCGGCGAGGTTGCCGCCCGCCGAACCGCCGAACGCGCCGATGCGCGCCGCGTCGATGCCGAAGCGTTCGGCCTGCTCGGGGTCGCGCAGCCACTCGACCGCGAGCGCGACGTCGTCGATCGCCGCGGGGAACCGGGCGTCGGGCACGAGGCGGTAGTTGACGGATGCCGCGACGAAGCCCTCGCTCGCGAGCCAGAGGCAGACGTTGCGCCAGTCGGCGTTGCCCTTGTCGCCGCGCGCCCAGCTGCCGCCGTGGATCGAGATCACTGCCGGCAGCAGCGCTTCGGTGAGCTCCGCGCCGGCCGGCGTGCAGACGTCGAGCGTGAGCAGTGTGCCGTCCTCGCGCACGCCGTACTCGACATCGGCCTCGACCGTGATGCGGTCGGGAGCCGTGAAGGTGCGGATGCCGATGAGTTCGGCGGTCACGACCTCGCTCGCCGCGTCGGCGCCCTTCGGGTCGATCTCGCGCAGCGGCACGTGGAAGCCCGAGAGCGCGCTCACGGTCGCGATGGCGGCTGCAGTGGCCGCGACGGCCCACACCACTCGCCGGGCGCGAGTGCCGGAGCCGCCTGTGCGTCGGGTCGAGGTCACACCGGGCTCCGGGTTCAGGGGTGGAGTGATGCTACCTCACGTTCCGCGCGGGTGGAAACGCTTGCCGCTCAGCCGGCGAGGGGCTTCGCGAAGCACACCGAGTGCGCCTCGCCGACGTACTGGCCGAACTGCGGGATCTCGCGGTAGCCGTGGCGCGTGTAGAGCGCCTGCGCGGCGTCGTGCAGGTCGCCGGTCTCGAGCACGATCCGGGTGAGCCCGCGCGCCGCGGCATCCGCTTCGATGCGTTCGAGCAGGGCACCTGCGACGCCGCGTCCGCGCGCCGCCGGGTCGACGAACATGCGCTTCAACTCGCCGCGCGCGGCATCCGCTTCGGCGACGAGTGCGGCGATGCCGACCGCGCGCCCACCGTCGCGCGCGACGTAGAAGGCGACCCCCGGTCGCTCGAGCGTCGCGACGTCGAGCAGGAAGTTGCTCTCGGGCGGGTACAGGCTCTCGGCGAAGGCGGTGCTGGCATCGAGGAGGCGCTCGACCTCGGGCTGGCGGGGCGGCTCGACGCCGACGGTCACGGGCGAGTGGAGCTGCGGCATCCGGTGAGCCTACGTCGCCCGTGTTTCGTCGCGATTTCGAGGTCGACCGCCCGCGTGGCCGCGATCGATCACGGATCGCGGTCGCTACGCTGGGCGCGACGCGGCTCCGCACCGTGCCGTCACGGGTCGACCGGAGCGCGAGACGTGAGGGGCGCGCGACATGAGTGACGACCGGATCCCGCAGGACGCATCGTCGGAACCGACCGGAGCGCCGCCCCAGTCGCCGCCGACCGGCACGCCGGCGAAGCCCGCGGGAGTGAGCCGCGCCATGCTGCTCTGGGTCGGCGCGGCCGTCGTGCTCCTCTCGTTCGTGGCGTCGTTCCTCGGGGCGACGCTGGCCCGTTCGGCCGACGCGAACGAGGCGGTCGCCACCCCGACTCCGACGGCGCAGGTCGACGAGGCCGCCTACGAGGAGGCGCTCGCCGAGATCCTGCCCGCCGGGTCCGCCGTGCGCGCCGGTTCCGGCGCGCCCGAGTCGGGCAAGGGCTACGACGGTGACGTCTACATCGACATCGCCACGTCCGACGTCTACCTCTTCACCGACGGCGACTGGGCGCTCGTCGGCAACATCCGGGTGTCGGCGGCCGAGAACCTCGCGGGGGCGCCGGGCGCGACCGGCGCGACGGGGGAGACCGGGAAGACGGGTGCCACCGGGGAGACGGGTGCGACCGGCGAGACCGGGGCGCCCGGTGCGCCCGGCACGCAGGTCGTGCTGGGCGCCGGCGAACCGGCCCCCGAGACCTGCACGACCGACGGCGACGTGTTCATCGACACCGAGACGGTGACGTTCTACGAGTGCACCGGCGGCGCGTGGGTCCTCTCCGGCGCCACCACCGCCCCCGAGGTGACGCCGGTCCCCGAGGGCTGAGCGTTCGGCGGCGGGTCCGTCCGCCGCGGGGCGGTCCAGCGACGGGGCGGATGCCGCGTGCGGGACTTTCCCAGATGATTCCGGTATCGTGGCCGAGTCGGTTCTGGACACCGCGCTGTGCGCGGATGGGTTTGT
Organism: Agromyces sp. NPDC056965; assembly: GCF_042673425.1. Taxonomy (NCBI): domain Bacteria; kingdom Bacillati; phylum Actinomycetota; class Actinomycetes; order Micrococcales; family Microbacteriaceae; genus Agromyces; species Agromyces sp. NPDC056965. The sequence continues at coordinate 47,687 of NZ_JBHURI010000001.1, forward strand.
GAGTCCAAAGGGCCGGTTTCGAGGCACAGGCCTCGGATAGTCACCGTATGTGAACGGCCCCGGTCGACGATGCTCCGGGTTCTCAGTGTGCTGCGCCTGCAGTGGCGCTGCCATGTACACGAGTACAACCCAGGAAGTCACCATGCCCAAGAACAAGAAGCCCCAAGGCGGCAGGCCCGCCAAGAACTTCGATCCCTCGTACGCGAAGGGCGGCTCGAAGGGCGGCCCGGCGCGCGCCGGATCGCAGAAGCCCGGTTCGCGCAGCGAAGGCCACCGCGGCTACCGCCCCGAGGCCGACGCGCCTCGCAAGGAGCGTTGGTCGCGCGATGAGCGCGTCGCCACCGGTCGCGCCCCGCACCGTTCCGACCGCGACGGCCGCGACGAGCGGGCTCCCCGTTCGTACGACCGCAACGATCGCCCTGCGCGTTCGTACGATCGCGACGACCGTGCGCCCCGTTCGAACGACCGCAACGACCGCGCACCGCGTTCGTTCGACCGGAACGACCGTCCGGCCCGTTCCTTCGACCGGAATGACCGTCCGGCTCGTTCGTACGACCGTGACGACCGTGCGCCCCGTTCGAACGATCGCAACGACCGTCCCGTCCGTTCCTTCGACCGGAACGACCGTCCGGCTCGTTCGTTCGACCGGAACGACCGCAATGACCGTCCCGCTCGTTCGTTCGACCGTGACGACCGCGCACCGCGTTCCTTCGACCGGAACGACCGCAATGACCGTCCGGCTCGTTCGTTCGACCGTGACGACCGCGCGCCCCGTTCGTTCGAGCGCAACGACCGTCCGGCCCGTTCGTACGACCGCAACGACCGCCCCGCGCGTTCGTTCGACCGCAACGACCGTCCGGCTCGTTCGTTCGACCGTGACGACCGCGCGCCCCGTTCGTTCGACCGCAACGACCGCAATGACCGGCCGGCCCGTTCGTTCGATCGCAACGATCGCCCCGCGCGTTCGTTCGACCGTCCCGACCGTCCGGCCCGTTCCTATGACCGTGACGACCGCGCCCCTCGTCGTGATGTCGACCGCCCCGGCTTCAAGGAGTCGGGTCGCCGCGACTCGAGCTTCTACCCGGCCAAGGAGCAGGGCAACCGCTTCGCGCCGAACGACGACGTCGTGCTCGAGCGCCTCGAGGCCCAGGCCATCCAGGCGACCGACGCCGACGGCGTGAGCTTCGCCGACCTCGGCCTCGGCGGCAACGTCGTGGCCGCGCTCAAGCAGCTCGGCGCCGAGTCGCCGTTCCCGATCCAGGCCGCGACCATCCCGGTCGTGCTCGAGGGGCGCGACGTGCTCGGCCGCGGCAAGACCGGTTCGGGCAAGACCATCGCCTTCGGCGCCCCGACCGTCGAGCGACTCATGAAGCTCTGGGCCGAGTCCGGCAAGGCCGGCGGCAAGCGCCAGATGGGCCGCAAGCCCCGTGCGCTCATCCTCGCCCCGACCCGTGAGCTCGCCCTGCAGATCGACCGCACGGTGCAGCCCATCGCGCAGAGCGTCGGCCTCTTCACCACGCAGATCTACGGCGGCGTGCCCCAGGCTCGCCAGGTCGGCGCGCTCCAGCGCGGCGTCGACATCGTGATCGGCACCCCCGGCCGCATCGAGGACCTCATCGAGCAGCGCCGACTCGACCTTTCCGAGGTCGTCGTCACGGTGCTCGATGAAGCCGACCACATGTGCGACCTCGGCTTCCTCGAGCCCGTGCAGCGCATCATCCGCCGCACCGCGCCGGGCGGGCAGAAGCTGCTCTTCTCGGCGACCCTCGACCAGGGCGTCGCCGCGCTCGTCGACGAGTTCCTCGTCGACCCGGCCGTGCACGAGGTCGCCGGTGAAGACCAGGCCTCCTCGACGATCGAGCACCGCGTGTTCGTCATCGGCAACCACGAGAAGCGCGACATCGTCGCCGAGCTCGCGAACCGCGAGGGCAAGACGCTCGTCTTCTCCCGCACCCGCGCGTTCGCCGAAGACCTCACCGAGCACCTCGAGGACTACGGCATCCGTGCCGTCGCCCTGCACGGCGACCTGAACCAGTCGCGTCGTACCCGCAACCTCCAGCAGCTCACGAGCGGCCGGGTCAACGTGCTCGTGGCGACGGATGTCGCGGCACGCGGCATCCACGTCGACGACATCGACCTCGTGATCCAGGCCGACGCCCCCGACGAGTACAAGACCTACCTGCACCGCTCCGGCCGCACCGGCCGCGCGGGCAAGACCGGTCAGGTCGTCACGCTCATCCCGCGCAACCGCCAGCGCCGCATGGTCGAGCTGCTCGACCGTGCCGAGATCGACGTCGACTTCGTCGACATGCGCCTCGGCGACGACTTCGCGGGCGAGCTCGAGCGCGGTGCAGCCGCGGCCGACGTGGCCGTCGAGGTCGAGGAGACCATCGAGATCGTCGAGACCGAGTCGGCTGCCGCCGATGAGGAGCTCGCCGGCTGAGTGCTCCGGCACTGAACGATCGAGGCCCGTGTCCGATGGACGCGGGCCTTCGTCGTCGCCCGGGACACCCCTGAATCGCGGTGCTCGGGCGGCCACTAGGCTCGCGCCATGCGCCTCATCACCGGCGGTGCCGCCGCTGCCGCCCTCGTCCTGCTCCTCAGCGGCTGCGTCGCATCCGCACCGACGCCGACGGAGACTCCCGTCGCTGCGCCGACCCCGGTCGAGATGACGCCGACCGGGCCGCTGATGTGCGACGAGCTGGCTCCGGGCGAACTCGTGGCCGCCGTGATGACCGGTGCCGACGGCGCTGCGGTCGATCCGGTACGCGCGATCCGTCCCACCGACGCGTTCGATGCCGTCGAGCTCGCTGCAGCCGGCGCGCTCGGCTGCTCCTGGCGGGTCGGCGAGCCGCCGACCACGATCTACTCCGGAGATGCCGACGTGGCCTACCTCAGCATCGGCCTGCTTCCGGGTGCGGCCGGGCAGTGGCAGCCGGCATGGGCCGGCGACGCTCCGTCGACCGACACGCTCGCGATCGGTGCCATCGAGGCGTCGACCGCCGTGGGCGAATCCGGCTGGCAGCTCACCGCCCCAGTCGGCGACGCCTGGATGGCCATGCGCCTGACCGCGTCAGGGCTCGGCTCGACCGGAACACGCTACGACGGCATCCCGCCGACCGAGATGCTCTCCCGCCTCGGCGCGCTCGCCGAAGCCTCGTTCTCGGCCGTGCAGGCGGCGTCGCCCGATCGGCTCGTGTTCCCGGCAGCGGGGTCGCAGCGACAGGGCGACGCCGTCTGCAACGGCGGCCTCGACCCGCAGGGCATCGGCATGGCTCTCGACGTCACCTTCACGGAGACCGAGGTCGACGACCCGACGACGCGCGCACCGGACTCGTTCGAAGCCGCGGTCGCCGCCGCGGCGCGCTCGTACTCGTGCGACTACCTCACCGACAGCATGCGCGGGCCCCACATCGCGGTCGTGCACGGTGCAGGCCAGTTCTTCGACCTGCTCGGACAGGCCGACGTGTCGACGGCGTTCGGGCCGCTCGACCTCTCGGCCGCGCCGGGCTACGCCGGGGGAGATGCCGCCATCCGTGCGCTCGTCACCGACGGACCGGCCTCGCCGGTGCTGTTGAAGGTCGGCGACTCGGTGTACGAGATCACCAGCAAGGACGGGGCCGCGGCGGTCGCCGAGGCGATCCTCGCGCAGATCCGCTGACCAGCGGGGCGAGGGGGGTGCGGTGCCACCTCGACCGTTCGAGCGGCTCGGGTGGCGCCGGGGACATCCGTTTGCCATAATTACTTCCTGAACGGTCGGTCGGGAATTCCGGACTGCCCGAAGCCGCGCACCCTGCCTACGCTGGGTGCAGGTTCCACCAGACAATGCGGTCAGGAGACGGTGCCCATGAACAGCGCCAGGGCTGAGGCCTACCTCGTCGGAGGCGTGCGCACGCCCGTCGGACGCTACGGCGGAGCGCTCGCCGGGGTGCGGCCCGACGATCTCGCCGCCCTCGTCGTCGGCGAACTCGTGCGTCGCACCCGCCTCGACCAGGCCGGTGAGCTCGGCGCGATCGACGAGGTCATCCTCGGCGCCGCCAACCAGGCCGGGGAGGACAACCGCAATGTCGCCCGCATGTCGGTGCTGCTCGCCGGCCTGCCCGACGAGGTGCCCGGCATCACGGTCAACCGCCTGTGCGCCTCGGGCATGTCGGCGATCACGATGGCCGCGCAGGCGATCCGTGCCGGCGACGCCGACCTCATCATCGCCGGCGGCGTCGAATCGATGACCCGTGCGCCGTGGGTGCAGGCGAAGCCCGATCGGGCGTGGGCGAAGCCGGGTGCGGCCTACGACACCTCGATCGGCTGGCGCTTCCCGAACCCGAAGCTCGTCGCCCGCGACAAGGCCACCTTCTCGATGCCCGAGACGGCCGAAGAGGTCGCTCGCATCGACGGCATCACGCGCGACGAGGCCGACGCCTTCGCGCTCCGCTCGCAGCAGCGCGCGGCCGCCGCCATCGCCGCGGGCCGGTTCGAGGCGGAGATCGTCGGCGTGCCGACGCATCGCGGCGAGGTGCTCGTCGACGAGGGGCCGCGCCCCGAGACCACGCTCGAGGCGCTCGCCGGGCTGCGGCCCGTCGTGCACGGCGGATCGGTCGTCACGGCCGGCAACTCGAGTGCACTGAACGACGGCGCCTCGGCGATCCTCGTCGCGAGCGCCGCCGCCGTCGAGCGCTACGGGCTCACGCCGCGCGCACGTGTCGTGGTCGGTTCCTCGGCCGGGCTGCCGCCCGAGATCATGGGACTCGGCCCGGTGCCGGCGACCGAGAAGGCGCTCGAGCGTTCGGGCATCGACCTCGACGACATCGGCTCGATCGAGCTCAACGAGGCCTTCGCGACCCAGTCGATCGCGTCGATGCGCCGCCTCGGGCTCGACCCCGAGCGCGTGAACGCCGACGGGGGAGCGATCGCGCTGGGGCATCCGCTCGGCTCGTCGGGCTCGCGCCTCGTCGTGACGCTGCTCGGCCGCATGGAGCGAGAGCAATCGCGCTACGGCCTCGCCACGATGTGCGTCGGCGTCGGCCAGGGCAGCGCGCTCATCGTGGAGCGCGTCTGATGCCCGCTGCCCGCGAAGGCACCGCCGACGCGCCGCTCCTCGTCGAGCGCCGCGACGACCGGGTGATCGCCACACTCAACCGGCCCGAGAAGCGCAACGCCATCGACCAGGCCACGATCGACGCCCTGCACCTGCTGTGCGCCGAACTCGAGGCGATCCCGCGCACGCTCATCCTCACCGGCGCGGGCGGCGTCTTCGCCTCGGGCGCCGACATCGCCGAGCTCCGCGAACGACGAGCGGATGACGCGCGCGCGGGCATCAACGCGAACGCGTTCGTCCGACTCGCGCTGCTGCCGATGCCCGTCATCGCGGCGCTCGACGGGTACGCGCTCGGCGGCGGCGCCGAACTCGCGTACGCAGCCGACATCCGCATCGCGACACCCGCGCTGAAGATCGGCAACCCCGAGACCGGCCTCGGCATCATCGCCGCGGCCGGTGCGAGCTGGCGGCTGAAGGAGATCGTCGGCGACGCCCGCGCGATCGAGCTGCTGCTCACCGGGCGCACGGTCACCGCGGCCGAAGCGCTCGAGATCGGGCTCGTGAGCGAACTGCACCCCGCCGACGAGCTGCTCCCGGCCGCGCACGCGATCGCCGACCGCATCTCCCGCAACGACCGCGCCGCGACGATCGCGACGAAGCGCGTGTTCCGCGCACCGCGGGGCGCCCACCCCGCGGTCGACCTCGAGGAGCAGGCCGTGCTCTTCGAGAGCCCCGAGAAGCTGCGCCGCATGACCGAGTTCCTCGAGAGGAAGCAGAAGTGAACGAGACCGACACCGGAGCTCCGGCCGACGTCGGCGTGCTCGGCGGCGGGCGCATGGGCGCCGGCATCGCGCACGCCTTCCTGCTCGCGGGTTCGCGGGTGACCGTCGTCGAACGCGACGCCGCTGCCGCGGCTGCGGCCTCGACGCGGGTGCTCGACTCCGTCGCGGCATCCGTCGCCCGGGGCACCGCCGACGACGACGAAGCCGCGATCGCCGCCCGCTTCGCCGCCACGACGGAGGTCGCCGACTTCGCCCGCTGCGACCTCGTCGTCGAGGCCGTGCCCGAAGACCTCGAGCTGAAGATCGACGCCCTCACCCGCGTCGAGGCCGTGCTCGCGCCGGGCGCCGCGCTCGCGTCGAACACCTCGTCGATCTCGATCGACCAGCTCGCGGCCCTGCTCGACCGGCCGTCGCGGTTCCTCGGCCTGCACTTCTTCAACCCCGTGCCCGCGTCGACGCTCGTCGAGATCGTGCGGGGCGAGGCGACCGAGGGGCCGCTCGTCGCGCAGGCCCGCTCCTGGGTGCACGCGATCGGCAAGACCCCGATCGTCGTCGCGGATGCCCCGGGCTTCGCCTCCTCGCGGCTCGGGGTCGCGCTCGGGCTCGAGGCGATCCGCATGCTCGAAGACGGGGTCGCCTCGGCGGAGGACATCGACGCGGCGATGGCCCTCGGCTACAAGCATCCGATCGGCCCGCTGCGCCTGACCGACATCGTCGGCCTCGACGTGCGACTCGGCATCGCCGAATACCTCTCCTCGACGCTCGGCGAGCGCTTCGCCCCGCCCGCGCTGCTGCGCCGCATGGTCGCCGAGGGCAAGCTCGGCCGCAAGACCGGCGAGGGCTTCTACCTCTGGGACGCCCCGTGACGCCCCGCAAGTGCACGCGCCCGCGCCCGGGCCTCGCCTACTCCACCTCCGAAACGTCGAAGATGGCGGCTTCATCGCCCGAATGGTCGCCATCTGCGACGTCTCGACGCCCGTTCGACGAAAGGCACTCCCGATGAACACGATCCTGCCGAGCTACGTGAACGGCGAGTGGTGGACCCCGGATGCCACCGCGTCGGCGACCGAGGTGCGCGACGCCTCGACCGGCGAGGTCGTCACCCGCGTCTCGACCGAGGGACTCGACCTCGGCGCCGCGCTCGAGTACGCCCGCACGGCGGGGCAGGCCTCGCTCGGCGCGCTCACCTTCCACCAGCGCGCCGTGCTGCTCAAGCAGATGGCGCTCGCGCTGACCGAACGCAAGGCCGAGCTCTACGAGCTCTCCGCGCGCACGGGGGCCACGAAGCAGGACTCGTGGGTCGACATCGACGGCGGCATCGGCGTGCTCTTCACGTACTCCTCGAAGGGGCGTCGAGAGATGCCGAACTCGAAGGTCTACGTCGACGGCGCGGTCGAGCAGCTCTCGAAGGACGGCTCGTTCCTCGGCCGCCACATCTACACGCGCCTGCCCGGCGTCGCCGTGCAGATCAACGCCTTCAACTTCCCGGTATGGGGCTCGCTCGAGAAGTTCGCCCCGGCGTTCCTCGCCGGCGTGCCGACGCTCGTGAAGCCCGCGACGCCCACCGGCTACCTCGCCGAGGCGTTCGTGCGCATCCTCGTCGAATCGGGCCTCCTGCCCGAGGGCTCGCTGCAGCTCGTCTCGGGCGGCGTGCCGACGCTGTTCGACCACCTGCGGCTCGGCGACCTCGTCGCCTTCACCGGATCGGCCTCGACCGCAGAGAAGCTGCGCTCGCACGACTCGGTGCAGACCGGCGGCGTGCGGTTCACGAGCGAGACCGACTCCATCAACGCGAGCGTGCTCGGCACCGATGCGGTCGCCGGCACTCCCGAGTTCGACGCCTACGTGAAGCAGCTCGTCGCCGAGATGACGACCAAGGCGGGCCAGAAGTGCACGGCGATCCGCCGGGCGATCGTGCCCGCGGCATCCGTCGACGCCGTGATCGACGCCGTGCGCGCCCGCATCGCCGAGCGCGTCGTGCTCGGCGATCCCCGCGCCGAGGGCGTCACGATGGGCCCGCTCGCCTCGATCGCGCAGCGCGACGAGGTGCTCCGCCAGGTCGGCCGTCTCGAGGCGGGCGGCGGCGAGCTCGTCATCGGTTCGACGGATGCCCCGGCGGTCACCCTCGCCGACGGCGCCACCGGCGAGGCATCCGACGGCGCCTTCGTCGCGCCCATGCTGCTGCGATTCGCGGATGCCGCGAGCCCCGCCCTGCACGAGGTCGAGGCGTTCGGCCCGGTCTCGTCGATCCTCGGCTACGACTCCGTGGCCGAGGCGGCCGCCCTCGTCGCCCGCGGAGGCGGATCGCTCGTGACGAGCGTCGCGACGCACGACCCCGAGGTCGCCGTCGCGCTCGCCTCGGGCATCGCGGCGTACAACGGCCGCGTGCTCTTCCTCGACCGCGACGACGCCCGCTCGTCGACCGGCCACGGCTCACCGTTGCCGAACCTCGTGCACGGCGGACCCGGTCGCGCCGGCGGCGGTGAAGAGCTCGGCGGCATCCGCGCCGTGCTGCATCACATGCAGCGCACGGCCGTGCAGGGGTCGCCCGAGATGCTGACCGCCCTCACCGGCGTCTGGCACTCGGGGGCCTCGTCGCAGCCCGGCGGCGTGCACCCGTTCCGCAAGTCGCTCGCCGAGCTGAGGATCGGCGACCAGGTCGTGAGCGCGTCGCGCACGGTGACGCTCGAGGACATCGAGACGTTCGCGCACTTCACCGGCGACACGTTCTACGCGCACATGGACGAGGCGGCGGCATCGGCGAACCCGTTCTTCCCGGGCCGGGTCGCGCACGGGTACCTGCTCGTGTCGTGGGCCGCCGGTCTCTTCGTCGACGCGGCACCCGGGCCGGTGCTCGCGAACTCGGGGCTCGAGAACCTGCGCTTCGTGACGCCCGTGTCGCCCGGCGACTCGATCCGCGTCGAGCTCACGGCGAAGCAGATCACGCCGCGCGAGACCGACGAGTACGGCGAGGTGCGGTGGGACGCGGTGCTGAAGAACCAGGACGACGAGCTCGTGGCGGCGTACGACGTGCTCACGCTCGTGGCGAAGGAGCTCGCGCCCGCCTGAGGTGCAGCGGCGGACCTCAGGGTTCTCCCTCTGGCGGCCGGAGCGTCCGCGCGGGACGCTGTGCGGACCGTCGCAGTTCCGGGAGGTCATCATGGGACGCTCGATCCGCTACATCCGTCGTGGAGTGCAGGGCCGAAGCGTGCACAACTTCAACTGGCCGGGAGTGATCACGGCCAAGTCCGTCGTGCACATCACCGCCGCCGAGGTGCAGTTCGGTACCACGGAGAAGCGGGCGACGCCGCCGGCGCAGGACTTCCACTTCCATGTCGGCGACGCCGACGTGTGGGTGTCGAACGTCTCGCCGCATCGGAACGAGTTCAACGGCGACCCGGGCGGGGTGACCTACGTCCTGCACGTCGCATGGGATGCGCCCCTCGACGTCGCGGTCACGATCACCGTTGAAGACGACCTGCCGGTCGAGATCCAGGGGTACTGACGCGGCGGAGCCCGCGCCATGGCGGGCCGAACGGGCGCTCGCGCGCGGTGGTCACCCCCGAAGCGCGAGCACGAACGGCAGCACCTCGGTCGCGCCCGCCCGGCGGAGCTCGCGCGCGGCGATCGTGAGGGTCCACCGGCTGTCGGCCTGGTCGTCGACGAGCAGCACGCCGCCCGCGGGCACATCGAGGCCGTCGGCCGAGAAGCGATCCCACAGTCCGGCGAGCCGGAACGCGCTGTTGCCGCCGGGCTGGCCGGTCGGACCGCCGTTTCGGAACTCGAGGGCGCCGAGGTAGGGCAGCCGCCCGACCTCGGCGAGGCCGCGGGCGAGCGAGTCCACGAGCTGCGGGTGCGAGCGTGACGGCATCGCCACGACCGCGACCGGGCGCTCGGCCCAGCCCCAGTCGGCGAGCACCCGCACGCACGCAGCGAGCACCTGCGGTGAGACGGGCGCGTCGGGCGCACCGGCCGCGAACAGCTCGCGCAGCGTGCCGCCCCAGCCGAGGTCGGTGAGGCGGGCCAGGGCGCGGCCCTCGCTCGCCTGTTCGGCGGGCGCGATGCGACCCTTGACGGGCACGCCGAGCCGGTCGGCACCGGTGGGCCACGCCCGGCGCGGTTCGATCGGCACGCCGACGCGGTCGAGCGATTCGGCGGCGGTGGCCGTGGCGGATGCCGCGATCTCGCGCGGGAACCAGACGCCCGCGCAGTTGTCGCACCGCCCGCAGGGCGCCGCCGTGTCGTCGTCGAGCGATCGCTGCAGGAACTCCATGCGGCATCCGTCGGTCTGCTCGTAGTCGATCATGTGCTGCTGCTCGGCGAGCCGCTCGGCGGCGATGCGCTCGTAGCGCTCGGCGTCGTAGACCCACGGCTGCCCGGTGGCGACCCAGCCGCCCTGCACGCGGCGCACCGCGCCGTCGACGTCGAGCACCTTGAGCAGCAGCTCGAGCGGTGTGCGGCGGATGTCGACCATCGCCTCGAGGGCCGGCGTGGAGACCGGCACGTCGGAGAGGGCGCCGATGACGCGCTCGGCACGCTCCTGATCGGGCATCGACGCGGTCGCGAAGTAGTGCCAGATGGCGGCGTCCTCGGTGCCGGGGAGGAGGAGCACGTCGGCGCTCTCGCTCGCACGACCGGCGCGCCCGACCTGCTGGTAGTAGGCCACGGGTGACGACGGGGCGCCGAGGTGCAGCACGAACCCGAGGTCGGGCTTGTCGAAGCCCATGCCGAGCGCGCTCGTCGCGACGAGCGCCTTCACCTCGTTGCGCTTCAGCATGCCCTCGGACTCGGTGCGCTCGTCGGTGTCGGTCTGGCCCGTGTAGGCGCGCACCTCATGCCCGCGCTCGCGGAGCAGCCGGGCGGTGTCGTTCGCGGCCGCGACCGTCAGCGTGCAGATGATGCCCGAGCCCGGCAGGTCGTCGAGGTGGCTGAGGAGCCAGGCCAGGCGGCTCGGTGAATCGGGCAGGCGCAGCACCCCGAGCCGCAGCGACGCCCGGGCGAGCGGCCCGCGGATCGTGAGGACCTCGGGGGCGGCGCCCCCGTCGGCCGCACCCGTGCCGAGCTGCTCCGCGACGTCGGCGACGACCCGGCTGTTCGCGGTCGCCGTGGTCGCGAGCACCGGCACCTCGGCGGGCATCTGCGAGATGAGGTCGCGCAGGCGCCGGTAGTCGGGCCGGAAGTCGTGACCCCAGTCGCTGATGCAGTGCGCCTCGTCGACGACGAGCATGCCGATGCGCCGCACGAGGGTGGGCAGCTGCTCTTCGCGGAACGTCGGGTTGTTCAGCCGCTCGGGGGAGACGAGCAGCACGTCGACCTCGTCGCGGTCGAGCTGGGCGAGCACGTCGCTCCACTCGTGCGCGTTCGTCGAGTTGATGGCGACGGCCCGCACGCCGGCCCGCTCGGCGGCCGCGATCTGGTCGCGCATGAGGGCGAGGAGCGGCGAGACGAGCACGGTCGGCCCTGCTCCCTGCCGCCGCAGCAGCAGCGTCGCGACGAAGTACACCGCCGACTTGCCCCACCCCGTGCGCTGTACGACGAGCGCCCGGCGACGCCCCTCGACGAGCGCCTCGATCGCCTCGAACTGCCCGTCGTGGAACTCGGCGTCGCTGCGCCCCACGAGCTCGCGCAGGGCGGCGAGCGCAGCGGATCGGGTGTCGGAGGGCTGCGCTGCGATGGTCATCCCCCCACTCTGGCGCACGCGACCGACAGGCGGCTGGGCGCGACTCCCACCCGCCTCAGACGGCCGGGCGAGGAATAGGGCGATCTCCGGATGCCGCACCCCCGCCTTAGCGAGGAGTCTCGACTCAGACACACAGGAGCAGACATGTTGATCTCGGAAATCGCCTTTCCCCACCTCGTCGCCGCGAACGACGAGCGCATCGCCGTCGACCTCGAGCGTCGCCGAGTGGCGCTGGAGCGCAGTGCCGAAGCTTCCGCCGGCGCAGCACCGGCGGCGCCCGCAGGGGCGACCGGGCGGGCACCTCGCCACGGGGCATCCCGCCGGCACCTGGCGAACCGGATGCCGCGCCCCGCGGCCTGATCGCTTGACGGGGGCCTTCGCGCCCACCACCCTGAACGCATGAGCGAAACGACGCGCGCCGCCACCCGTGGTGCGGCCTTCTGGATCTGCTACGCGGTCACGGTCATCAGCGCGGGGGTGAGCGTCACCTACTCGGTGCTCGCCGTGATCGACGGCGGGCTCGAGGCGAGCGACGCGCTCTACGCCACCTCGCGAAGCGTCGCGCTCGTGGTGATGGCGCTCGTGGCGCCGATGTTCAGGTCCGACGCGGGCCTGCTCATCATCGCGGTGGCGATGACGATCGTGCAGGGCATCGACTCGTTCATCGGCGCGGTGCAGGGCGACGTGGGAAAGACCGTCGGTCCGGCGGTGCTGTGCATCGTGACGATCGTCGCCGCGACGTTCCTCGCCCGCAGCGACCGCATGCGCAGCGACGACTGACCGATTCGGCGCCCGCCGACGCCGGCCGCGTCAGTCCGACGACGCAGCGGGCGGAACCGTTGCCGCCGACTCGGCCACCCATTCGATCGCCTCGTCGTACTTCGGCAGCGGGAACACCCGGAACTCCCCGGGCACGAGTCCGCCGAACGCCGTCGCGATGCCGGCGAGCACGTCGTGATCGGTGACGAAGGCAGCGCGGCCCCAGGCCGAGTGCGGCAGGCCGACGAGCTTCGCGTCCTCCCACATCGCGCCGAGCGAGTAGTGATCGAACTCCTCGCCCATCACGAAGACGCAGTCGACCGTGCCGCGAGCGTCGAGCGCGGCATGGATCGCCGGGTCGAGCACGTCGCGGTAGTCCTCGGCCTCGATCGTGCCGACGGCGCGGAAGCCGATGACGCCTGCGGGCAGGCCGTCGAGTGGTTCGATCATGCCGGTCCCCGTTCGATGAGTTCCTGTACGCGGTTCGACGTCGGCATGCGCAGGCCGTCGAGGGCGATGGCGATCACGTCGCCGGCGAGCCGGTCGGCGTCCTCCTTGCCGCCGGGGCGGTACCACTCGACGATCGAGTTGATCATGCCGAAGGCGAGGCGGGCGACGACGCTCGGGTCGATGTCGGAGCGGAGGCTCCCCTCGGACTGCGCCTCCTCGACGAGCGAGGTGACCGCCCGGTCGAAGGCGCGCCGACGTGCGAGGGCGCGCCGCTCGACCTCGGTGTTGCCTCGCACGCGGAGGAGCAGCGTCACCGACGGCAGCCTGTCGACGAGCACGTGCACGGCGCCGCCGAGCACGGCCTCGAGTCGATCGGCCGCGCGGCCCTGCGTGGCACCCGATTCGCCGAGCACCCCCTCGAGGGCGCTGAGCGCGTCGTCGAGCGCACGCTCGAGGATCTCGTCCTTCGAGGCGAAGTGGTGGTAGATCGCGGACTTCGAGAGGCCGAGCCGATCGGCGAGCACGCCCATCGAGGTCGCGTCGTAGCCGTACTGGTTGAACGCGGCGACGGCGACCTCGAGGATCCCCTGCTGGTCGTACCCGGGGCGCCCCCGTCGAAGTGAACCGTTCTCGCTCATCGCCATCATCTTCGCACCCGGCGGTCAGTGCGGGCGGCAGGTGCCGCGCGACATCCGCTCACGCGCCCCGCAGATCGTAGACGCGCTTGTACTTGCCCTCGCTGCGGGGGAGCGCGCCCGGCTCTTCGAGCTGCACGGCGACGGTCGACCCGATGCCCTCCTTGATGCGCTTGGCGAGCACGACGGTCGCGGCCTGGCAGACCTCGACCGAGAGGTCGGGGTGGCGCTCGATGCGCACGGTCATGTCGTCCATCGTGCCGGTGCGGCGCAGCTCGAGGATGAAGTGCGGCGTGAGCTGCTCGATGCCGAGCACGATCTCCTCGATCTGCGTCGGGAAGAGGTTCACTCCGCGCAGGATGATCATGTCGTCGTTGCGACCGGTGATCTTCTCGATGCGGCGCATGCCGGGGCGCGCGGTGCCGGGCAGCAGGCGCGTGAGGTCGCGCGTGCGGTACCGGATGACGGGGAACGCCTCTTTCGTGAGCGAGGTGAACACGAGCTCGCCCATCTCGCCGTCGGCGAGCTGGGCGCCCGTGTCGCCGTCGATGATCTCGGGCAGGAAGTGGTCCTCCCAGATGTGCGGCCCGTCCTTCGTCTCGAGGCACTCGTTGCCGACGCCGGGGCCCATGACCTCGCTGAGGCCGTAGATGTCGAGCGCGTCGATGCCGAGGCGCTGCTCGAGTTCGTGGCGCATCTCGTTGGTCCACGGCTCGGCGCCGAGCACGGCGACCTTCAGCGAGGTCGAACGCGGGTCGATGCCCTGCTCGACCATGCAGTCGGCGATCGTCAGCAGGTAGCTCGGCGTGCAGAGGATCGCGTCGGGCTCGAAGTCGAGGATGAGCTGCACCTGCCGCGCGGTCTGCCCGCCCGACATCGGGATGACCGTCGCGCCGAGCTTCTCGATGCCGCCGTGCGCGCCGAGTCCGCCGGTGAAGAGCCCGTAGCCGTAGGCGTTGTGCACCTTCATGCCGGGGCGGATGCCGCTGGCCCGCAGCGACCTCGCGATGAGCGTCGCCCAGCGGTCGAGGTCGCCCTTCGTGTACCCCACGACGGTCGGCCGACCCGTGGTGCCGCTCGAGGCGTGGATGCGCGCGACCTGCTCCATGGGCACGGCGAACATGCCGAACGGGTAGGTCTGGCGCAGGTCCTCCTTGGTCGTGAAGGGCAGCTTCACGACGTCGGCGAGCGAGCGGATGTCGCGGGGGTGCACTCCCGCCTCGTCGAACTTCTTCGTGTAGAGGGGCACGTTGTCGTAGGCGTGCTGCACGGTCTGCTGCAGTCGCTCGAGCTGGAGCGCCTCGACCTCGGCGCGGGACATCCGCTCTTCGGGGTCGAGCTCGTCGGGTGCTGCTGGGGCGAGGCCGGAGATGGACGCGCGGCCGGAGCCGGACGCGGGGCCGGAGGCGGAGGGGGAGATGGTCGTCGTCGACACGGGGGCTCCTGGGTGGCTGGGTCAGATGGTGCGGTTGGTGGAGATCGAGCGGCCGCGGAACTCGGCGACGGCGTCGCCCTGCTCGTCGACGACCGTGACGTCGTAGAGGCCGGTGCGGCCGCTGCGGGCGCGGCGGACGGCGGTGGCCGTGAGGGTCTGCCCGACGACCGTGGACTTCAGGAAGGTGATGTCGGCGCCGGCGGCGACGGTGATGGTGTCGTCTTCGTTGCAGGCGATCGCGAACGCGGTGTCGGCGAGCGTGAAGACGAAGCCGCCGTGGGTGATGTGGAACCCGTTCGTCATGTCGTCGCGAACCCGCATGGAGACGACCGCGTGGCCGGGCTCGTCGACCTCGACGACCATGCCGAGCGCCGCGGAGGCCTGGTCGCGCTGCATCATCGCGCGGGTGGAAGTGGTCGAGGCATCCGCCATGTGAAGCTCCTCATCGAGTTCATGCGTTCGCGCGCCGTTGCCGCAGCGCTCGAGATGAGCATATACTAACTGAACGATCGGTTAGTAATGCCGAATCCAGAGACACAGGAGTCGACGATGACCTCTCCAGCAGACCTCAGCGCGGTCGACCCGGAGCTCTCCGTGGAGGAGGCCCGGTTCAACGACCTCATCGCCGCCGACTCCCGCATCGAGCCCCGCGACTGGATGCCCGACGCGTACCGCAAGACGCTCATCCGGCAGATCTCGCAGCACGCGCACTCCGAGATCATCGGCATGCAGCCCGAGTCGAACTGGATCACGCGCGCCCCGAGCCTGAAGCGCAAGGCGATCCTCATGGCCAAGGTGCAAGACGAGGCCGGCCACGGGCTCTACCTCTACTCGGCCGCGCAGACCCTCGGCATCACGCGCGAGGAGATGACCGACCAGCTCATCGAGGGCCGCGCGCGCTACTCGTCGATCTTCAACTACACGACGCCGACGTGGGCCGACATGGGCGCGATCGGATGGCTCGTCGACGGGGCCGCGATCTGCAACCAGGTGCCGCTCTGCCGCGCCTCCTACGGCCCCTACGGCCGGGCGATGGTGCGCATCTGCAAGGAGGAGTCGTTCCACCAGCGGCAGGGCTTCGAGATCCTGCTCGAACTCATGCAGGGCACCGAGGCGCAGCGCCAGATGGCGCAGGACGCCGTGAACCGCTGGTACTGGCCCGCGCTGCAGATGTTCGGCCCGCCCGACGACCAGTCGCCGAACTCCGCCCAGTCGATGGCGTGGAACATCAAGCGCTTCTCGAACGACGAGCTGCGCCAGCGCTTCGTCGGCATGCTCGTGCCGCAGGCCGAGGTCATGGGCGTCACGCTGCCCGACCCGAACCTGCGCTTCAACGAGGAGACCGGCGAGTACGACATGAGCGAGATCGACTGGACCGAGTTCAACGAGGTGCTCGCGGGGCGCGGTCCCGCGAACGCGGAGCGCATCCGCCGACGCCGCGAGGCCCACGAAGACGGGGCCTGGGTGCGCGAGGCGGCCCACGAGTACGCCCGCAAGCAGTCCGAGCGCGCGCTCGCCGCAGCAGGGGCGGTGGCGTGATGTCGACACCCGGCGAGATCGGCACCGAGGCCTGGCCCCTCTGGGAGGTCTTCGTGCGCGCCAACCGCGGCCTCTCGCACGTGCACGTGGGGTCGCTGCACGCGCCCGACGCCGACATGGCCGTGCGCAACGCGCGCGACCTCTACACGCGCCGCAACGAGGGCGTCTCGATCTGGGTGGTGCCCGCCGACGCGATCACGACGAGCGATCCCGACGCGAAGGGCGCCTTCTTCGAGAGCCCCGCAGGCAAGAACTACCGCCACGCCGTCTACTACACGAAGAGCGAAGGGGTGAAGCACCTGTGAGCGGCGCAGACCTCGACCCCCACGGCGACCTCCACGGCGACGTCTCCGTCGACAGGCTCGCGCTCGCCGAGGAGCTCGCGGGCACCGCGGCCGACGGCACCACGGCGGTCGCCTCGGCGGATGCCGCGGAGTACGCGCTGCGGCTCGGCGACGACGCCCTCGTGCTCGCCCAGCAGCTCGGCATGTGGATCGCCCGCGCGCCCGAGCTCGAGGAGGACGTGGCCCTCGGCAACATCGCCCTCGACCTCATCGGCCACGCCCGATCGCTGCTGCACTACGCCGGCACCGCGACCGGTCGCAGCGAAGACGACCTCGCCTACTGGCGCGGTGAGTCCGAGTTCCGCAACGCCTGGCTCCTCGAGCAGCCGAACGGCGACTTCGCCCACACGATCGCGCGGCAGCTCGTGGCATCCGTCTACCTGTTCGAGCTGTACTCGCGGCTCGTCGATTCGGCCGACCCGACGCTCGCGGCCATCGCCGCGAAGTCGGTGAAGGAGGTCGACTACCACCGCGACCACGCGACCCAGTGGGTGCTGCGGCTCGCGGGCGGCACCGAGGAGTCGCGCCGGCGCATGCTCGTCGCGATCGCCGACACCTGGCCCTACGCCGACGAGCTCTTCGTCGACGACGCCCTCGTCGAGCGGCTCGCCGCGACGGGGGTCGCGGTGCTCCCGTCGACCCTGCGCCCGGCGTTCGAGGCCGTCATCGACGAGGTGTTCGCCGAGGCCGTGCTCGAGCGCCCGGCCGGCCGCACCGCGTTCATCGCCTCGGGCGGCGGCCGCGACGGCCGTCACACCGAGCACCTCGGACCGCTCCTCGCCGAGATGCAGGTGCTCGCGCGCGCGCACCCCGGAGCATCATGGTGACCGCGATGGCGCAGCGCGCCGAGGCATCCGCCGCGTCGGTCGCCCGGCCGGTGCCGAGCGACCCGGCGGCCGCGCGCGCGTGGGCGGTGGCCGCGACCGTGACCGACCCCGAGATCCCCGTGCTCACGATCGAGGACCTCGGCGTGCTCCGCTCGGTCGAGGTCGGCGACGACGGCGCCGTTCGCGTGCAGCTGACCCCCACCTACAGCGGATGCCCCGCGCTCGACGCCATGCGCGACGACGTGCTGCTCGCCCTCACGCACGCCGGCTACGGCGAGGTGCGGGTCGACCTCGTGCTCGCGCCGGCGTGGACCACCGACTGGATGAGCGACGCCGGCAAGGAGAAGCTGCGCCGCTACGGCATCCAGGCGCCGAGCGGCAGTGCGGCCGCTCGCCCGGCCGGCCCCGTGCGCGTGCAGCTCGCCGTGAAGTGCCCGCGCTGCGACTCCCTCAACACCCGTGAACTCGCCCGCTTCGGCTCGACCTCGTGCAAGGCCCTCTACGAGTGCCGCGACTGCCTCGAGCCCTTCGACTACTTCAAGGTGCTCTGATGGCCGCCCGCAACCTGGGGTCGACCGCGACTCCGCCGAGCGACGCCGCCGTCGCCGAGTCGTTCCTCGCCTCGACGGTCGGTGGCGAACACGTGGCGAAGCGCCATCGCGCGCGCTTCCACTCGCTCGAGGTCGCCGAGGTGCGCCCGCTCACGGCCGACGCCGTCGAGGTCACCTTCGCGGTGCCCGACGCGCTCGCCGACGACTACACCTACCTGCCCGGCCAGTACGTGGCGCTCCGCAAGGACTTCGACGGCCACGAGTTGCGCCGCAGCTACTCGATCTGCCGGCCGCCCGTGCGGGGCAGCGTCTCGGTCGCCATCAAGCGCGACCTCGGCGGGCTGTTCTCGACGTGGGCGAACACCGAACTCGTCGCCGGCGACACCCTCGACGTGATGAGCCCGCAGGGTACGTTCACCTCGAGCCTCGACGCGCTCGACGGCAAGCACATCGTCGGCATCGCCGCCGGGTCGGGCATCACCCCGCTCATGGCGCTCGCCCACACGGTGCTGTCGCGCTCGGAGACATCCGAGTTCGAGCTCGTCTACACGAACCGCTCCACGCTCGACGTGATGTTCCTCGAGGAGCTCGCCGAGCTGAAGGACCGCTACCCGTCGCGCCTCGCCCTGCACCACGTGCTCTCGCGCGAGCAGCGCACCGCGCCGCTCCTGTCGGGGCGCATCGACGGCGAGAAGCTCGACCGAATGCTCGACGTGCTGATCCGCCCCGAGACGGTCGACGAGTGGTTCCTCTGCGGGCCGTTCGATCTCGTGCAGCTCGCCCGCGACACCCTCGAGGCGCGCGGGGTGCCGGTCAAGCACGTGCGGTACGAGCTCTTCACGACCGACGCCGATCGGGTCGAGCCGCGCCAGGGTCGCCCCGTCGTGGTCGAGCGCGGTGAGCCGACCGTTGCGATCGAGTTCACGCTCGACGGCCAGTCGACGAGCGTCGACAGCCCGGTGAGCGCGAACGAGTCGATCCTGAACGCGGCGCTCCGCGTACGGCCCGACGTGCCGTTCGCGTGCGCCGGGGGAGTGTGCGGCACCTGTCGTGCCCGCATCATCGAGGGCAGCGTCGCCATGACCGAGAACTACGCCCTCGAACCCGACGAGCTCGAACGCGGCTACGTGCTCACGTGCCAGTCCCACCCCAAGTCCGACCGGGTCGTCGTCGACTACGATGTGTGAGCGCGCACCCGTGCCGGTGCGACGCTACGGCCCGCGCTTCGCTGAGTTCCGTGCCGCGCGCCGCCGCTCGAGCGCCGCGTACCACCGGAACATCTGCGGCATGAGCCAGTACGCCGCGATCGGAACGACGATGAGCGTGAGCACGAACGCGCGCAGCACCGGGTGCCATTCGGCCATCAGCGGGCCGAAGACGACGCTCGTGATCGCGACGAGCGGAAAGATCGTGAGCCACACGATGAGCGCAGTGACGTGGACGTTCGGTCTCTGCGGCGCCGACGACTCTCGGAGCGCCTCGGGTCGAGGTGTTTCGGGGTTCGGCACGGGCGGACCGTGCTCAGGCGGTGTCGTCGTCATCACTCAGCCTCCGCAGTCGGGACGCAACCACCGTGGTGGGCGGTGCGCACCGGCGCGGCCGGACTCCTCCATTGTCCTCCCGATCCGCCGAGTGATCACGCGTTCCGCCGAATGATGTCGGTACGGTGGGCGCAGGTCGGTTGAACGTGAACACTCGAAGAAGAGAGAAGCAGCGAATGATCGAACTCACCGTGGCCGACGGCGTCGCCGAGGTCGTGCTGAACGCCCCCGAGAAGCTCAACGCGCTCGACGAAGCGGCGATCGGCGAGCTGGCAGCGGCCTACCTCGAGGCCGAACGGCTGGCGCAGACCGGCGACATCCGCGCGCTCGTGCTGCGCGGCGAGGGCCGGGCCTTCTGCGCCGGGCGTGACATCTCGGGCGTCGACCCGCGCGAAGACGACGTGCTCGGCTACCTCGGCGGACTCGTCGAGCCGCTCCTGCAGCGCATGGCCGGCATCCCCGTGCCGACGTTCGCGGTCGCGCACGGCGCGTGCCTCGGCGTGGGCCTCGGCCTGCTCATCGCCTCCGACATCGTCTACGTCGCCGACACCGCGAAGATCGGCTCCCCGTTCGCGAACCTCGGCGCGACGCTCGACTCGGGCGGGCACGCCCTCTTCGTCGAGCGTCTCGGGACGCATCGCACGATGGACCTCATCGTCACCGGCCGCCTCATGTCGGGCGCCGAAGCGGTCGCGGCGGGCCTGTTCTCCCAGGTCTTCGCCGCCGACGAGGTGACGGATGCCACCCGCGCTGCGGCCCGCACCGCGGCATCCGGTGCGACCCAGGCGTTCGTCGCCTCGAAGCGGCTCGTCGCCGCGCTCCGCGACGACCGGCTCGGGCTCTGGGCGTCGATGTCCGAGGAGAACCGCGCGCAGTCCGCCCTCTGCGACACCGCCGACTACCGCGAGGGCTTCGCCGCGTTCCAGGAGAAGCGGAAGCCCGAGTTCACCGGGCGCGGCTGACACCGCCACCGTCACCGCCACCGCCCGCCCGCCGTGGTCGCCGAGGTGACGCGAATCGACCCTCGGGTGAGGGCCGCAGGTCGATTCGCGTCATCTCGCGAGGGATCGTCGCGGTTCAGCGACCCGTCTGGTCGTGCTCGGCGATGTCGCGATCGAGGTCGTCCTCGATGAGCAGGTCGCGGCGCACGTGGTCGCTGCGGTAGGCCGAGCGGCCGAGCATGTGGGCGGTCATCGGCTGGGTGAGCAGCTGGAACGTCATCACGAGCACGACCGTCGTCAGCACGCCCCACGTGGGCACCTGCACGACGATCGCGACGAGCACGGTCGCAAGCCCGAGCACCTGCGGCTTCGTCGCGGCGTGCAGCCGGGTGAGCACGTCGGGGAATCGCACGATGCCGATGCCCGCGGCCATCGACAGGAACGCGCTCACCAGGATCAGGAGCCCGACCGCGATCTCGGCGGCGCTCACGATGCGTCCTGCTTCGCCATGAACCGAGCGATCGAGATCGAGCCGACGACCGCGAACATCGCGAGCACGAGCATGATCACGAGCGTGTCGGTGTGCTTGTTGATCGCCATCTCGGCGCCGAGCGCGCAGATCGCGATGGCGAGCAGCACGTCGGTCGCGAGGGCGCGGTCGAGGATCGACGGACCGCGGATGATGCGGTAGACGGCGGCGAGCGCGCCGATGCCGAACATGAGGCCTGCGAGCAGACTGACGATCTGGATGAAGGTCATGAGCCGGATCCCTTCGTCTGCGGGCGGATCGCCCGGCGTTCGCGGCGGGCCTGGCGAACGGAGACCGCCTGGGCGTGCGTGCCGATCGCGAGCACGATGCGCTCCTCGGTGCCGAGCACGTCGCGTCGCACGCGATCGATGTCGGCTCGCGTGCGCGTGCCGAGGGCGTGCAGGTAGAGGAGGCCCCGTTCGCGATCGATGTCGACGACGACGGTGCCGGGCACGACCGAGATCGCCTCGGCGGTCAGCGTGGTCACGAGGTCGGAACGGGTGAGCAGCTGCACGGCGATGATCGAGTTCATCGGCTTCCACCGCGGGTCGATCGCGAGCACCGCGACCTGCAACGAGGCGACCGTGACGTCGAACATCATGCGCAGGCCGAGCAGCAGGCCCCGCCACGGGTTGAACCGGCCGCTGAGCAGCACGGGCGGCAGGTAGAGCACGCGGGTGACGCCGATCGCGAGCAGGATGCCGGTCACGACCGTGAGCACGGTGACCTGGTCCCAGAGGAACACCCACAGGAAGACGAGGGCGACGAGCAGCGGCAACTGCCGCCAGACCGAGCGCCAGCGCGAGACATCCGCTGCGGCGTGCGTCATCGGATGCCTCCCGGGAAGACGAGGGACACGTACGCCCCGGCATCGAGGAGGTCTGCGGCGGCACGCCCGGTGAGCTCGAAGAGGGGCCCGGCGAATACCGTGAGGCAGACCGTCACCATGACGAGCGCGCTCGTCGCGACGACCATGAGCACCGGAGTGGTGCGGGTCGCGGTGACCGTGGCACCCTCGGGAGCTTCGAGCAC
This sequence comes from Agromyces sp. NPDC056965, assembly GCF_042673425.1. Lineage (NCBI taxonomy): Bacteria > Bacillati > Actinomycetota > Actinomycetes > Micrococcales > Microbacteriaceae > Agromyces > Agromyces sp. NPDC056965. The sequence continues at coordinate 69,767 of NZ_JBHURI010000001.1, forward strand.
CGAGCCGAGCAGCACCGACTCGTAGCCCTCGAGTTCGCGCCGGCCGCGCCAGAACGCCATGTTCCAGAAGCGGGTGAGCGCGTAGAGGGTGATGAGGGAGGTGATGGCACCGGCGGCGATGACGATCCACACGAGCCAGGCGTTGCCAGGGTCGGCCGCGGCCTCCTCACCGCCGGCGAGGAAGAGCCCGGTCTTGCCGAGGAAGCCCGAGAACGGCGGGATGCCGCCGAGGTTCAGGGCGGGGATGAAGAACAGCACGCCGAGCAGTGGCGAGGCCTTCAGGAGGCCCGCGAGCCGGTTGATGGAGGTCGCACCGCCGAAGCGCTCGATGAGTCCGGTGGTGAGGAACAGCGTCGTCTGCACGGTGATGTGGTGCACGACGTAGTAGATGGTCGCCGCGTAGCCGAGCTGCGAGCCGAGCGCGATGCCGAAGATCATGTAGCCGATGTGGCTCACGAGCGTGAACGAGAGCAATCGCTTGATGTCGGCCTGGGTCAGGGCGCCCAGGATGCCGATCAGCATGGTGAGCCCGCCGATCACCATGAGCAGCACCGTGACGTCGCTCTCGGTGAAGATCACGGTCTCGGTGCGGATGATCGCGTACACGCCGACCTTCGTCAGCAAGCCCGCGAACACCGCGGTGACCGGTGCCGGTGCCGTCGGATACGAGTCGGGCAGCCAGAACGACAGTGGGAAGACCGCCGCCTTGATGCCGAAGGCGATGAGCAGCAGCAGGTGCAGCATGAGCTGCACGTCACCCGGCAGCTCGGCGAGGCGCACCGAGAGCTGCGCGATGTTCACGGTGCCGGTCGCCCCGTAGATGAGGGCGATCGCGCTCAGGAAGAAGAGCGAGGAGACGAGGCTCACGATGATGTACGTGACGCCGGCGCGGATGCGCTCGCCAGTGCCGCCGAGGGTGAGCAGCACGTAGCTCGCCGACAGCAGGATCTCGAACCCGACGTAGAGGTTGAACAGGTCGCCCGCGATGAACGCGTTGAAGACGCCCGCCGACAGGATCAGGTAGCTCGGGTGGAAGATCGACACCGGTGTCTCGCGATGCTGATCGGCGATGCCCTGCCCGACGGAGTACACGAGCACGACGAGCAGCATGATCGCCGAGATGACGAGCATGATCGCCGACAGCCGGTCGACGACGAGGGTGATGCCCCACGGGGCATCCCACCCGCCGATGTAGACGACGGCCGGCCCGCTCGTGTCGACCGAGACGAGCAGTACCGCGGCGATCACCGTCACCGCGGCGAGCACGCCGAGGCTGACGGCCATCTGGGCACGGCGGTGGCGGCCGAGGATCAGCGCGCTGGCCGCGCCGAGCAGGGGCAGCAGCACGACGAGGGGCACGAGCACGGCGGTCATGACTTCGCCTCCTCATCGTCTCGGTCGCGAGCGGATGCCTCGAGCTCCAGGTCTTCGTCGGGTTCCTCGTCGCTCGCGTCGATGAGGTCTTGAATGGCCTGGTCGTCGGCCGCCGAGCTGCGGATGAGGTCGGCCGCCTCCTCGGCGTCTTCGGCGATGTCCTCCTCATCGTCGACGAGGTCTCCCTTCGCGCCGAGCTGCGCGAGCCACCATGAGCGGTAGATCAGGGCGAGCATGAAGGCCGTGATGCCGAGGTTGATGACGATGGCCGTGAGCACGAACGCCTGGGGGAGCGGGTCGGAGATGGCATCGGCGTCGACGCCCTCGCCGAGGATCGGTGCGAGACCCGGCGCCCCGCTCATGAGGTAGATGAGGATGTTCACGGCGTTGCCCACGAGCAGGAACCCGATGAGCACCCGGGTGAGGCTGCGTTCGAGCATGATCGAGACGCCCGCGCCGAAGAGCACGGCCATGAGCACGACGAGGGTCAGCGAGGCGGTCATGGGCGGGCCTCCTCGGGTTCGGGCAGGCGGGCGCCGCCGCTGTACTCGGCGCCGTCGGCGTGCTCGGCCCCTTCGCGGTGCTCTGCCGAGCCCTCGCCGTCACCGGTCGTGAATTCGCCGTCGCCGTCGTCGGCCGTCTGGCGTTCCTCTTGACGGTCGACCTCGCCGCCGAGCGAACGAAGGATGTCGAGCACGAGGCCGACGACCACGAGGTAGACGCCGATGTCGAAGAGCGTCGAGGTGCCGATCGAGATCGTGCCGAGCAGCGGCACCTCGGTCTCGAACCAGGCGGACTCGAAGACGGGGCCGCCGAAGAGCAGCGAACCCGCGGCGGTGCCGGCGGCGAGCAGCAGGCCCGTGCCGAGCAGGCGCCCCGCGTCGACGGGCGCCGCCTCGCCGAGCTCGTACCGGCCGCCCGCGAGATAGCGGGCGACGAGGGCGAGGCCCGCGAGCAGGCCGCCGGCGAAGCCGCCGCCCGGGGCGTTGTGCCCGACGAACAGGAGGAACACCGACACGATGATCGCGGGGTGGAAGAGCAGGCGCACGAGCACCTCGATGAGGATCGAGCGGTTGCGCGGCGAGATCGTGCGGCCGGCCAGGAGCCACGTCTGCCGGGTCTCCGCAGCCTCGCCCGCGGCATCCGTCTCGCCCGCCGTGTCGGCGAGGCTCGTGCGGGGCGCGCGGATCGACCACGCGGGCTCGGGCACGGGTCGCAGCCGGTCGCGGCGGTTCACGAGCCCCTCGACGTGGTCGAGGCGCGGGGCGCCGCCCGTGCGGCCCGAGACGAAGATGAGGCTCGCGACGCCCGTGGCGACCGCGACGAGCACCGAGATCTCGCCGAGGGTGTCCCACGCGCGGATGTCGACGAGCATGACGTTCACGATGTTCTTGCCGTGCGCCTCGATCGCGAGGGCGGGCAGGCCCTCTGCGATCGTCGGCTCGATGCGAGCGCCGAGTGCGACGAGGCCGAGCACGCCCATGACGATTCCGGCGAGCGCGCCGATGATGCCGCGGGCGAGCTTGTGCACCGGCGGATTGCGCTGGGCGATCTGCTTCGGCAGGCGCCGCAGCACGAGCACGAAGACGACGAGCACGATGGTCTCGACGAGCGCCTGGGTGAGGGCGAGGTCGGGGGCGCCCGACATGCCGAAGAGCAGCACGAGGCCGTAGCCCGTGACGCTCACGAGCAGCACCGCGGTCATGCGCTGGCGCACCGTCGCGGCGGCGATCGCCGCGACCGCCATGACGAAGGCGAGGAACGGCTGGGCGGGGTAGTCCCACAGCCGGATCTCGCTCGGCCACGAGGTGTTCAGGATCGAGAGCGTGCCGAGGCCGCCGATGAAGACCGCGACGATGATCGCGAGGTAGCCGGGCAGGCCCCGCGACTGGATGGTGGTCGTGACGGTCGCGGCGAGCCGGTCGACGACCGACACGATGCCGAGGTACCCGCGGGCCGAGTCGAGCACGGGTGCCACGGCGGCCTGGAGGCGGGCGACCCGCTGGCGGCCCCAGACGAGCAGGGCGCCGAGGGCGAACACGACGGCCGAGATCGCAAGGGCTGGCTCGAAACCGTGCCAGAGGGCGAGGTGGTAGTCGTGGCCGCCGGGCAGCTCGTCGGCGTAGGCCGTGAGCAGCGGCTCGATGAACGGGATCATGAACGCGGCGACGATGCTGGCGGCGGCGAGGAGGCCGGGTGCAACCGCGATCGCGGGGCTCGGGGTGTGCAGCGGGCAGTCCGCGACATCCTGCTTCGAGAAGAAGGCGCCCCAGACGAAGCGCACCGAGTAGGCGACCGTGAGCACCGAGCCGACGAACGCCGCGATGAGGGCGAGCCAGGCCCAGGCATCACCGGCTGCGACCGCGTCGAGGAAGGCCGTGAACACGGCCTCCTTCGCGACGAAGCCGAGCAGCGGGGGCACACCGGCCATCGACGCCGCCGCGACGAAGCCGATCGTCGCGATCACGGGCATGCGTCGCCCGACGCCCGAGAGCTTCCGCCAGTCGCGCGTGCCGGCCGCGTGGTCGACGATGCCCACGACGAGGAACAGCGTCGCCTTGAAGAGCGCGTGGGCGAGGAGCAGTGCGACACCCGCGAGCGCCGCGTCGCGCGTGCCGAATCCCGTGACCATCACGAGGAAGCCGAGCTGGCTGACGGTGCCGTAGGCGAGCAGGAGCTTCAGGTCGTACTGGCGGAGTGCTCGCCAGCCGCCGACGAGCATCGTGAGCGCGCCGAGTCCGATGACGATCGGGTGCCACACCTCGAGGTCGGCGTAACCGGGTGCGAGGCGGGCGACGAGGTAGACGCCCGCCTTCACCATCGCGGCGGCGTGCAGGTAGGCGCTGACCGGGGTAGGCGCGGCCATCGCCGCCGGGAGCCAGAAGTGGAACGGCACGAGGGCGCTCTTGGAGATCGCGCCGAGCAGCACGAGGGCGATCGCCCACTCGCCGGCCGCGCCCGTGACGGGGTGCGCGACGAGCTCGGAGAGCGAAGTGGTGCCGCCGTCGACCGCGAGGATGACGAGGCCGACGAGCATCGCGAGCCCGCCGAAGGTCGTGACCGTCAGCGCCTGCAGCGCGGCACCGCGGCTCTCCTTCCGGCCCGTGTAGTGGCCGATGAGGAGGTACGAGAGCACGCTCGTCGCCTCCCAGAACGTGAACAGGATGAACACGTCGTCGGCGGTCACGAGGCCGAACATGACACCCGCGAAGGCCAGGAGGAGTGCCGCGAAGCGGCCGAGGGCCGGCTCGTCGTCGTCGAAGTAGTGCATGCAGTAGAGCACCACGAGGGCGCCGACGCCCGTGACGATGAGGGCGAGGAGCAGTGCGAGGGCGTCGAGGCGGAAGCTCAGCGCGATGTCGAGGGTGGGGATCCACGGCACGATCTCGACGACGGGCGTGCCGGCGAGGACGCCGGGCATCCAGGTGAGCAGCAGCACGAAGACCGCGGCGGGCAGCAGCGCGATGACGGCGAACACCCGACGACCGAGCCACTTCGTGAGGAGCGGGGTGATCAGGGCGAGCGCACCGAACAGGGCGAGGCTGAAGATCATTCACCCTCCTCGCGCTCGCACCGTCCAGCCAGTTTACCGGGCGGACCGATCCCGTCCGGGGCGAGTCGTATGCCGAGAGCGGAATCGAATTCGACGACGGATGCCTCGGGCGGGACGTTCTCGAGGGCTTCGGAGTCTCCCGATCGGACGTGCGGCGGCCGTGATCAGCGGCGGATGATGCGCCGCTCGATCGCCGCGGCGACCGCGCCGGCCCGGGTGTCGACGCCGAGCTTCGTGTAGATGTGCGAGAGGTGCGACTTCACCGTCGCCTCGGAGACGAACAGCTCCTTCGCCATCTCGCGGTTGCCGAGGCCGTGCGCCAGGAGCTCGAGCACGGCGACCTCGCGCTCGGTGACGACGGGGCCGGGCGACGCCGCGCGGCGCACGAGCGTGGCCGCGACGGAGGGCGCGAGCACCGTCTCGCCGCGGGCGGTCGCGCGGATCCCGGCGAACAGCTCGGGCGCCGGGGCATCCTTCAGCAGGTAGCCGCTCGCCCCGGCATCGAGGGCGCGCAGGATGTCGGCCTCAGTGGCGTAGGTCGTGAGCACGAGCACCCGCGGCGGTTCGTCGAGCGTTCGCAGCTCGGCGGTGACGGCCGCGCCGCCCGGGCCGTCGCCGAGGTCGAGATCCATCAGCACGACGTCGGGCCGGGTGGCGGCGACGACCGAGCGCGCCGTCGCGAGGTCGCGCGCCTCGCCGACGACCTCGAGATCGTCGGTGCCCGAGATGAGGGCGGAGAGCCCGGCGCGGACGACGGGATGGTCGTCGACGAGCACGACGCGCACGCTCATTCGCCCTCCAACGGCAGCTCGACCGACACGGTGGTGCCGTCGCCGGGGGCGCTCTCGATGAAGGCCCGCCCGCCGAGTCCGGCAGCGCGGTCGAGGATGCCCTGCAGGCCGCGGCCCCGCCCAGCTCGAGCCGGTTGCGGAGAGTCCGACGCCTCGGCGACCGTTTCGGAGTCGAAGCCCCGGCCGTCGTCGCGCACGTCGAGTCGCACTTCGTCGGTGAGGAAGGTCAGCGTGATCGCGACCCGACGGGCCCCGGAGTGCTCGAGTGCGTTCGCGAGCGCACCGCGGGCCGAGCGCAGCAGGGCCCCGGCGACGTCGGCGGCGAGCGGCACGGGGTCGCCGTGCACGTACAGGCCGATGTCGGGTCCGGCGCCCGGCCCTCCGGCCTCGTCGACGAGACGCCGCAACGCCGTCGGCAGCGCCCCGCTCGAGGCGTCGTCGGCGAGTTCGACGGGCGGGAGCCCGTGCACCACCCGGCGCACCTCCGCGAGTCCGTCTCGAGCCGTCGCGGCCGCCACGCCGACGTGGTCGCGCGCGAGGTCGGGTCGCCGATCCCAGTCCTGCTCGGTCGCCGCGAGCAGCAGCGTGATGCTCGCCAGCCGCTGTCCGACGGAGTCGTGGATCTCGCGCGAGAGCCGTTGGCGTTCCGCGAGCGCGCCGGCCCGGTGCTGCGCCTGCAGCAGCTCGCGCTGCGCGTCGGTCAGCTCGTCGAGCAGAGCCTGCCGCGCCGCCGACTCGCGCTGCAGCGCCCGGTAGACGAGCACGGTCACGAGCGCGATGCCGATCGGACCGGCGATCACGGTGGGGTCGACGCCGTCTGCGATGCGCAGCTCGGCGGCGGTGACGAGCGCCGTCATGAGCACGACGACCGTCAGCGCGCCGCGGAACGGCAGCACCTGCAGCACGGCGAACCCGAGCGGCACGGCGCACCAGGCGAACGAGGGGGCCGCGAGCGTCAGGAGCGCCCAGAGCACGGTGACCGTGACGACCCATGCGGTGGGCCACCACGAGCGCGTCGGCAGGAGCGGTCGCAGCGAGTACGCGACCGTGAGCAGCGCGGCGCCGGTGAGCACGAGCACGCCGTCGGCGCCGAGGCCGTGGCGTTCGAGGTACCGCACCGCCGAGGTGACGACGAGCACGATGAAGACGAGCGCCAGCCAGCGGTCGAGTCGGGCCACGGGCGCGAGGATGCCGCGGACCCCGGTCTGGTCGGAAACGGACATGATCGCCCAGCCTAGGCACGGCGCCACGCGCCCGGCATCATCCGATCGGCTATCCGATGGCAGCCGATCTCCCGACGCCGGGCCCCATCGCGGCGTCGGAGGCTGAAGGGGCACGCCGAGACACGGCGCACCAGAGATGGGGAGATCCATGAAGCGCATCATCGCAACCGCGCTCGCCGCGGCGAGCCTCGCCGCCGGAATCGCGACCGCGACCGTCACCACGGGAGCCGGCGAGGCGTCCGCCGCCGAACGCGGCGGCCACGGTCACGGCCAGAGCCAGGGCCGCCCCGACCGGTACGTCCTCCCGGGAGACGCGGCGGGCTCGCGCTTCGAGGGCATCGGCGTCGACGAGCGCCGGAGCCTGTTCTACGTGAGCGAGGTCACCGGCGGAGAGATCCACCGCGGCAGCTCCCGCGACGCGCAGGCGGAGGAGTGGCTCGCCGGCGACGGCACCGACGGCAGGTACACCGCCCGCGGCGTCACCGTCGACCGGGCCGGCAACGTCTACATCGCCGGCGGCCCGAACGGCATCGGCAACCCCGATCGCCCCGACCTGTGGGTGTACTCGCACGACGGCGAGCTCCTCGCAGCGTTGCGCGTCCCCGGCACCCCGGACGCGTTCCTCAACGACGTCGCGATCGGAGCCGACGGCGCCGCCTACTTCACGAATTCGAACGCCCCGCAGATCTTCCGCGTCGCCGCGGCGGGCGACGTCTGGTCGGCCGAGCTGTGGGCGGATGCCTCGGGCACGATCGATCGCGTCGCGGGCTTCAACCTCGGCGGCATCGTGCTCTCGGCCGACCGCAGCGCGTTCATCGTCGCGCAGGGCAACACGGGAGCGCTGTGGCGCTTCGCCACGGCCGACGGTTCGGTCTCCGCGATCGACACGCAGGGCGCCGATCTCGTGAACGCCGACGGCCTCGTGCGACAGGGCAACGAACTCACCGTGATCCGCAACTTCTCGAAGGCGGTGGCGACCATGCGGGTCTCGGCCGATGGCGACAGCGTGCGCCGGATCACGCAGCGGGCGAGCGACCCCGAGCGCGTGTACACGACGGCCAAGATCCTGAACGGCCGCCTGCTCGCGGTCGACAGCAAGTTCGACGAGCAGCCGGCGCCCTCCGGCCCGTACGACGTCGTCGGGTCGCCGTGGGGCTGACCCGTCGTCGACGCGCGGGCGCCGTCGCGGTCGCGACGGCGCTGCTGTTCGCGGGGTGCGCCGCGCAGCCCGACGACCGCGCCGGCACGACGCCCCCGCCCGCATCCGCACCGTCACGAGAGGATGTCCAGATGACCGAGACCCCTGCACCCCAGCTGCCCGATCCCGACGGAACCCTGCTCACCGCGGCCGCCGCGGGCGACGCCGCCACCGTCGACCGGGCCATCCGCGCCGGCGCCGATCTCGAGGCGCGCGACGATCGGCAGCGCACGGCGCTGCTGCTCGCCGTCACCGGCGATCACGTCGAGGCCGCGAAGCTGCTCGTCGCGGCCGGTGCCGACCCCGACGCCCTCGACGATCGGCACGACACCCCGTGGCTCGTCACGGGCGTCACGGGAAGCATTGCGATGACCGAGGTGCTGCTGCCCGCGAACCCCGACTTCACGATCGTCAACCGCTACGGCGGCATCTCGGTCATCCCCGCGGGCGAGCGCGCCCACGTCGAGTACCTGCAGCGCGTGCTGCAGACCGACATCGACGTGAACCACGTGAACGACCTCGGCTGGACCTCGCTCCTCGAGGCCGTCATCCTCGGCGACGGCGGCCCGCGCCATCAGGAGACCGTGCGGGTGCTGCTCGAGGGCGGGGCGGACCGCTCGATCGCCGACCGCGACGGCGTCGCCCCGCTCGGTCACGCCCGCGCGAAGGGCTACGACGAGATCGTCGCCCTGCTCGACTGAGAACGCGGAACGGCGGATGCCCCGCGAGCGCGAGGCATCCGCCGTTCAGCGAACCGGTTCGAAGCCCGTCAGGCCGCAGCTCCGCCCAGGTAGGCGTTGCGCACCTCGGGCAGCTCGACGAGCTCGGCCGGCGTGCCCTCGAGCACGACCCGGCCGCGCTGCATGACGACCGCGCGATCGGCGATGCCGAACGAGGCGCGCACGTTCTGCTCGACGAGCAGCACCGCCATGCCGCGACCGCGCAGTTCGGTGAGCACCTTCATGATCTCGGCCACGACCTTCGGCGCGAGCCCGATCGACGGCTCGTCGAGCATGATCGCCTTCGGCGAGGCCATGAGGCCCCGGCCGATCGCGACCATCTGCTGCTCGCCGCCCGAGAGCGTGCCCGCCGCTTGCCCGAGCCTCGGCTGCAGGCGCGGGAACAGCTCGAGCACGGCGGCGAGGTCGCCCTTGCCGCCGCGGCTCCATGCGCCGAGCATGAGGTTGTCGCGCACCGAGAGCGTCGGGAAGCACAGGCGGTTCTCGGGCACGTGGGTGAGCCCGAGCGACGCCATCTTCTCGGTCGGCTTGCCGGTGATGTCGACGCCGTCGATCGTGACGGTGCCCGCGGTCGGGCGGATGAGGCCGTTGAGCGCACGCAACAGCGTCGTCTTGCCGGCGCCGTTGGACCCGACGACGGTCACGATCTCGCCCGGCGCCACCGAGAGGCTCACCTCATGGAGGATCGCGAGCTTGCCGTAGCCCGCATCGAGGCGGTCGACTGCGAGGGTCATGACTCCAGCTCCTTCAGCTCGGCCTCGGCCTCTTCGGCATCGGTGCCGAGGTAGGCCACGATGACCGCCGGATCGTTGCGCACGGACTCGGGGTCGCCGTGCGCGATGAGCACGCCGTCGTCGAGCACCGCGACCGAGTCGGCGAGCGCCATCACCTGGGCGACGTCGTGCTCGACGAGCACGATCGTGAGCCCGGCGTCGCGCAGCGCCCGCAGCAGCTGCGCGAGCAGCTCGCGCTCGCTGCCCGAGAGCCCCGCCATGGGCTCGTCGAGCAGCAGCAGCGCGGGCTCGGCGGCGAGCGCCCGGCACACCTCCATCATGCGCTGACGGCCGAACGGCAGGTCGCCGGCGGCGAGGCCCGCGACGTCGCCGAGGCGCATCGAGTCGAGGATGTCGCGGGCGATCTCCTCATGGGCGTACTGCTCGCGACCCTGCAGCCCGAACATTCCGCGGAGGATGCCGGCCCGGCCCTTGCGGTACCGACCCATGTACACGTTGCCGACGACATCGGTCGACGAGAACACCTGCAGGTTCTGGAACGTGCGGGTGAGCCCGGCTTCCGCGCCGACGTGCGGCTTGCGGCCCTGGATCTCCTCGCCGAGGAAGCGCACCGTGCCCGAGGTCGGCGCGATCGCGCCCGTGATCATGTTGAAGCACGTCGTCTTGCCCGCGCCGTTCGGGCCGATGAGGCCCATGATCTGCCCTGCGGGCACCGTGAGCGTCACGTCGTCGACGGCGACCACGCCGCCGTAGCGCTTCGTGAGGCCCGACACCACGAGGATCGGCTCGCCCGCCGCGACCGGCGTCGAGACGGTCGGGATCCGGGCATCGGATGCCGCGGCATCCGATGACTCGACTGCGTCGGCACCGGCCGGAGCCTCGCCGGGCAGTCCGCCGAAGGCGCGCGTGGGCACCTCACCCGAGCCGCTGTCGGCAGAGGGGGAGGGTTTCGCCGGGGCATCCGCCCGCCGTCTCGTGATCGCAGCCCATGCCGACTTGACCACCTGGTAGAGACCGCCCGGCAGCAGGATGATCACGAGGATCAGCACGAGGCCGTAGCCGATGAGCTGCACCTCGCCCGTGGCGCCCGGGATGATCGCGGGGATCAGGTCGCGAAGGCCCTCGGAGAGGAGTTCGACGATGAACGCGCCGGCGACCGCGCCCCAGACCGACCCGAGTCCGCCGAGGACGACCATCAGCAGCAGCTCGACCGAGACGTGGAACTCGGCGACCTGCGGCGAGACGATCTGCACCTGGTAGGCGTAGAAGACGCCGCCGAGGCCGGCGAAGCCCGCCGAGAGCGTGAAGACCTTCACGCGCAGGGCGTAGGTGTTCACGCCGAGCGACTCGGCGGCGAGCTCGGAGTCGTTGACCGCCGAGAGCGCCCGGCCCGCCCGCGAGCGGGTGAGGTTCAGCGCGAGCACGAGGCCGATGAGGACGAACGGGGCGACGAACCAGAAGAACAGTCCGTTGTTGTCGATCGGCACGCCGAAGACCTCGGGCCTGCCGTAGCCGTAGATGCCGGTCGTGCGTCCGGTGAACTCCCACTCGCGCACGGCGATCATGACGATGAAGCCGAGCCCGAGCGTCGCGAGCGCGAGGTAGTGACCGCGCAGGCGCAGCATCGGCAGGCCGATGAGGAGTGCGGCGAGCATGGCGGCTGCGACCCCGCCGGCCGCGGCGACGGGGCCGGGCATCTCGAACTTCTGCAGCAGGATCGCGTGGGTGTACGCGCCGATCGCGAAGAACGCCGCCTGGCCGAGGCTCACCTGGCCGGCGAGGCCCATGAGCAGCGACAGGCCGATCGCGGGCAGCGCGAAGATCATCGAGAAGACGGCGATGTTCATCATCGACGAGCTCGCCGTGAACGGGATGATCGCGATGACCACCGCGAACGCCGCGACGCCGAGGATCGTGCCGCGGTTGTTGGGCCAGAATCCGGTCTTCGACCGCATCGCGGCCTTGTTCAGGTAGGACATCTCAGACCCTCACGGCGTTCGGGCGCAGCACGAGGCCGGCCGGTCGGATGATCAGCACGATGATGAGGATGAAGAACGCGACCGCATCCTTCCAACCGGATGCCACGTAGCCGGCGACGTACGACTCGATGATGCCGAGCAGCAGCGCGCCCACGATCGCGGCCCGGAACGAGACGAGCCCGCCGAGCACCGCGGCCACGAAGCCCTTGAGCCCGAGCAGCAGGCCGCCCGACCAGATCGAGAGGTAGATCGGCGAGCTGACCACGCCCGCCGTCGCGCCCACGAATCCGGCGATCGCGAACGCGATGACGGAGGCCACGGCCGGCGAGATGCCGACGATGCGGGCCGCGACCGGCTGCTCGGCGCTCGCGCGCAGCGCCTTGCCCCAACGGGTCTTCTCGTAGAAGAGCAGCACGCCGCCGCCGACGACCACGAGGGCGCCCAGCATCCAGAGCTCCTGCGAGCGGATGCTGACACCGCCGAGGGTGAGGTCGCTGCCGGGGAAGGCCGGCAGGCGCTTCGCCTCCGCACCCCAGATGAGGAGCATGATCGCCTGCAGCAGCGTCGAGACGCCGAGGGTCAGGATGATCGAGACGAGCGTCGTGAGGTTCTTCACGCGCGCGATGACGAGCCGCTCGATGAGCACCGAGGCGAGCGTCACCGAGATGAGCGCGATGAGGATGGCGACGGGCAGCGGCAGGCCGGCCGTGACGAGCGAGATGCTGCCGAGGCCGGCCAGCGTCGCGTAGTCGCCCTGGGCGATGTTCACGACGTGGCGCACGGTGTAGGTGGCGATGAGGCCGACGGCGAGCAGGGCGTACACGGACCCCTGTGAGAGCCCTGCCACCGTCAGCTGGAGGAAGTCGATCAACGGATGCCGCTCACTCTTCGTAGAGGGTCCAGCGGCCGCCCTCGGCGAGCGCCATGATGAGTGCGTCCGCGGTGAGGCCCGAGTGGTTCTCGGGGGTCATCGTGAAGATGCCCGAGATGCCGACGAGGTCGGTGGTCGACTCGATCGCGTCGCGGAGCGCCTGCGGCTCGGTGCCTGCGGCCTCGAGGGCCTTCGTGCCGACGAGCCACGCGTCGTAGGCGTGACCCGCGAAGCTCGACGGCGCGCTGCCGAACGCCTCGGTGTAGTCGGCGATGAACTGGTCGATGACCGGCTTCTGGGGGTCGTCGTCGCTGAGCTCGTCGGCGACCAGCAGGCGACCCATCGGCGCGATGACGCCGTCGGCTGCGGGGCCGGCTGCCTCGAAGAACGCGTCGTTGGCGACACCGTGCGACTGGTAGACCGGCTTGTTCACGCCGAGCTGCACGTAGGCGGCCTGGGCGAGGCCGGCCGACGGGGTGATGCCCCAGATGATGACGGCGTCGGCGTCGGCGGCGCGGATGTTCGTCATCTGCGCGGTGAAGTCGGTCGCGCTCGGCTCGAAGGCCTCGGTCGCGGTGAGGGTGATGCCGCGCTCCTCGCCGAGCTCGGTGATGATGTCGGCGATGCCCTCGCCGAAGCCGGTGGCGTCGCGCACGAGGGCGACCTTCGTGTAGCCCTTCGACTCGGCGTCGTCGAGGATGCGCTCGAGCACGACGAGGTCGTTCTGCGCGGTCTTGAAGACCCATTCGGAGCCGTCGACGATCGCGGCGTTCGCGGCGACCGAGATCGTGGGCACCTGGGCCGCCTCGACGAGGGGGCGCATCGCGAGCGAGGGGCCGGTGCGCGAGGAGCCGATGATGAGATCGACGTCGTCGTTCTCGATGAGCTGGGTGGTGGCCTTGGCCGCACCATCCTCGGTGGACTGGTTGTCCTTGATGATCAGCTCGACCTCGCGGCCGTCGATGCCGCCGTCGGCGTTCAGCTGCTCGGCGAGCATGTTGAGGGTGTTCTGCTCGGGAACGCCGAGGTTCGCGCCGACGCCCGTGATGTCGAGCACCGCGCCGATCTTGATGGGCCCGTCTTCGGAGGCGGCGTCACCGCCGGAATCGCCGCCGAAGTTCGAGGCGCCGCACCCGGTCAGGGCGAGTGCGATGGATGCCGCGACCGCGGCGGGGAGGAGCAGACGGCGCTGTGCACGGTGCATTGGGTGAACTCTCCTTTGAGCCCTCACGGGTTCTCGTCATTGAGTAGGGATTCATGACCGACCATTCGGTCACTATTTCAACTCCCTCGAAGATACGGTGCGTAACCTTGCATCCGCAAGGCGGCGTTCTGCATCGGAGACATGGATGTTGCGCGCAGAACGACCTGACCGGTCGCATTCGTGCCAGACGGGGTGAGCATTTCGCCCGCCGGTTCGATCGGCCCGGGGTCTGCCGACGGCTCGGGTCAGGCTGACAGTTCGAGCGCTCGCACGTGGTCGGCGGCGCGGACGAGTGCGCCGTGGCAGGGGGCGGCGGCCCCGAGTCGGGAGGTGCGGAGTTCGGGTGGGAAGAGGCTGCGCGCGGCGAGGTTCTCCGCCAGTGACGCGACCAGCACTTCGCCGACGCCGGAGATGCCGCCGCCCACGACGACCGCGTGCGGGTCGACGGCGAGCACGAGTGCGCCGAGGCCGTCGGAGATGTCGGTCGTGAACGACTGCACGATCGAGATCGCGTCGGCGTCGCCGGTGTTCGCGGCCGTGAACAACTGCCTGGGGGAGCCGTAGGGCGACGACGAGTGTTCGAGTCGCTCGTAGGCGGAGCTCCATCCGAGTCGCTCGAGTGCTCCGATCTCGCCTGCTGCGCCGTGAGCTCCGCGCGTGACGCGGCCCTCGACGATCGTCGCCGCGGAGATTCGGTACCCGGCCTGCAGCACGATGGCGGTCTCGCCCGGTCCGACGGTTCCGAGCCGGATCTCGGCGAGGGCGGCGAGCTTGGTGTCGTTGTCGAAGGTCACGGCGGCCTGCGGGTAGGCGGCGCGGACGCGGGCGGGCAGGCCGGACTCGAGCCAGTCGGGCACGACCGTCGTCAGCACGAGTTCGCCGTCGACGCCGACGATGCCGGGCACCGCGACGGTGATCGCGGCGACGTCGGCATGCGTGTGCGGCGTCGAGGCGAGGAGATGGTCGATGGTCGAGGTCACTGCGGCGAGCGCCGCGGAGCCGTCCTGCAGGTCGAGATCGTCGAGGTGCTGTCGATGCAGTTCCCGGCCGCGCAGGTCGCCGACCATTCCCGTGATCCCGTGGGGGCCGACGTCGAGGCCGACGACCACGCCGCGATCGGCGGCGAATCGGTAGCCCCGGGCCGGGCGCCCCGCGCCGGTCGTGCGGGGCGAGTCGACCTGCACGAGTCCGGCGGTCACGAGATCGGCGAGCGCCGCTTCGACGGTCGGGCGAGAGAGGTCGGTCTCATGGGCGAGCTGGCTGACGGTCCGGGCGTCCTCCGTCTCCCAGAGGGCAGTGAGCACGGCCCTGCCGTTCAGCCGCCGCATGGCCGCGAGATCGGTTCCGCGGAGCGAGGTCATCGCAGTCTCTCCAAATCGCAATTCTCCTCCGAAATAGCCGTCTCTAAGAACGGTACCGCAATTCCTCTGGCAAGGAAGGGATCCGCTCGCACTTGACATGACAGAGGCGGGTTCCCATAATTGGCGATTACGCAAGAGTTCTGCGTAATCCACAATCCTTCCTTGCTCCCGAGAAAGAGTCACACATGCAACGACGCACTCTCCTCCTCTCCACCACCGGCTTCATCGCCGTGGGCGTACTCCTCGCAGGGTGCGCTCCCGGCGGCGCGGCCACGGAATCCGGCACGGCCGTCGAGGCCAGCCTCGACCTGACCGACCAGGAGATCACGCTCGAACTGATGTCGACGCCGGAGTCCGGTGCGGCGACGGAGGCCACCATCGCGGCCTTCGAAGCCGAGCACCCGAACATCTCGATCGAGTACTCGCAGACCAACTACGAGGACTACAACCAGAGCGTCAACCTCAACCTCTCCTCCGAGCAGTCGCCCGACATCGTGCTGCTGAACTCGGTCGGCAACACGGTCAAGAACGGCCTGGTGCTCCCGCTCGACGACTATGCCGGTCTCTACGGATGGGACGACTTCTTCCCGAGCAACCAGCTCAACCAGTGGCGCGTGGCCGACAACGGCTCGACTCTCGGCGAAGGTGGAACCCTGTACGCCGCGCCGGCCGGGTTCTCCCTCGTCGGCCTGTACTACAACACGGAGATCGCCGACCGTCTGGGCATCGCCGCCCCGTCGTCTCCCGCCGAACTGGCCAGCGCCCTCGAAGTCGCGAAGGCCGCCGGCGTCGTTCCCGTGCAGCTCGGAAACGCCGAGGGCCATGCGAGCTTCATCGTCCAGCTCATCGGCCAGGGCATCGAAGGCGCGGATGCCGCGAATGCATGGGCATTCGGACACGAGGGTGAGACCTTCGACACCGCGGGCAACGCCACTGCCGCTCAGACGCTCGTCGACTGGCAGGCCGCGGGCTACACCTCCGACGCCACCACGGTGAACGGAACGAACCTGCAGGGCGCCGTCGACAACTTCATTGCAGGCGAGGGACTGTTCCTCGTCGACGGGATCTGGGATGCCGGCAAGATCGGCGACGGTCTCGGCGATGCCGCAGGCTTCATCGCCTACCCGAACGAGACGACCACCGGCATCGGCACCTCGGTCGCCTACGCGATCTCCGCACAGAGCGAGTACCCCAACGAGGCAGCGGCATTCCTCGATTTCCTGCGTTCCCCCGAGGCGAGCGAGCAGCAGTTCGCGCAGGGATTCATGCCGAACGACCCCACGGTCGCCGTCGCAGAGCCCGGCACCCTGCAGGGCGACATCGTCGCCGCGTGGGCCGCGGTCTCCGAAGCCGACGGACTCGTCGCGTTCAACAACAACGCGACAGCGACCATGAACGACACCCTGACCGCGGGCACGCAGCAGCTCATCGCCGGACAGTCGACCGTCGAGGGCTTCCTCGAAGCCGTCCAGGGCGACTGGGCCAAGACGCACGGTCAGTAGCCATCGACCCATGACCGTCATCGCACCAGTGGAGGAGTCGGCCGCCGCGGCCGGCTCCTCCGCCCCAGCAGCTCCACGCGCCGAACGCCGCGCCCGCCCCCGTCGCGGGTGGTCGGCGCTCGTCTACGTCGCTCCCGCGTTCGCCGTCTACTCCCTGTTCACCGTCTTCCCGTGGGCGCACAGCATCTGGATCTCGTTCTGGAACTGGGACGGAATCGGCGCAGCGACCTGGGCCGGAATCGAGAACTACGTCGCGGTGTTCACCGACGAGCAGCTCACCCTGGCGCTGCGCAACGGACTCGGCTTCATCGTCTTCTACACGGTGATCCCGGTGATCCTCGGCGTCATCCTCGCCGCCGTCATCGCCGCTCGCCCACGACGCGGCTCGGGCATCGTCCGCACCGTGCTCTTCCTTCCGCAGATCCTGCCGCTCGTCGCCGTCGGTGTGATCTGGCGCTACCTCTACGCCGCCGACGGGCCGATCAACCAGTTGCTCTCAGCCGTCGGGCTCGGCGACGTCGCGCGGGCGTGGCTCGGTGACTTCGTCTGGGCATACCCCGCTGTCGGCATCGTCGGCACCTGGGTGACGACCGGCCTCTGCGTGCTGCTCCTGCTCTCGGGCATCCAGAAGATCGACCCCTCGCTGTACGAAGCGGCCCGCCTCGACCGCTGCGGACCGGTCCGTCAGTTCTGGCACGTCACCGTGCCCGGCCTGCGCGCCGAGATCCTCGTCGCGATCACCGTGACGATGATCTCCGCCCTCGCCAGCTTCGACATCGTCTACGTCACCACCGGCGGCGGCCCCGGGTACCAGACGATCGTGCCCGGCGTGCTCATCTACCAGCTCGTCTTCACCTCGAACGAGGTCGGCGTCGCGTGCGCGCTCGCCACGGTGCTGAGCGCGATCATCCTCATCCTGGTCGCGGTCGTCCGCCGCTTCGGAACGGAGAAGTCATGACTGGGCGCCTCTCCCGTCTGCTCTCGCTCGCATTCCTCGTGATCGCGGCGGTGAGCGTCATCGTGCCCTTCCTGGCACTGATCTCGGCCGCACTCCAGCCGACCGATACCCTCGTGCCGCGCCTCGAATGGCCGACGGATCCGCAGTGGGACAACTTCGCCACGGCGTGGAGCATGGCCGGCTTCGGCTCGCTCATCGGGTCGAGCGCGTTCATCGCGGTCGTCGTCGTGCCGATCGCGGTGGTCTGCTCGACGCTCGCCGGCTATGCGATGGGGTCGATGCGGCTTCCCGGCAAGACCGCCCTGTTCGCGTTCTTCATCGCCGGGCTCACCCTTCCCTACGAGGCGATCGTCATCCCGCTCTACTTCACGATGCGCGACGTCGGCCTGATCGACACGTACTGGGCCGTCATCCTTCCGTTGATCGGCGCATTCATGCCCTTCGGCATCTTCTGGATGCGCGCCCACTTCGAATCGGTGCCGATGGAGATCATCGAGGCCGCGCAGCTCGACGGCGCCGGCAGGTTCCGCATCCTCGTGACGATCCTGCTGCCGGGAGCCCGGCCGGCGCTGACGACGTACGGGCTGCTCACCTTCATGTGGGCGTGGAATCAGTTCCTGCTCGCACTCATCCTGATCCGGGAACCGAGCCGGCGCACCGCACCGTCGGGACTCGGCACCTTCGTGCAGCAGTACGGGGAGAACATCCCACTGCTCGCCGCCGGCACGATCATCGTGATCGCGCCGATCGTCATCCTCTACTTCGTCTTCCAGCGGAAGTTCGTCGCCGGTCTCGTCCAGGGGGCACTGAAATGAACACGGATGCATCGTCGACCAGTCCGATCCGGCTGGCGATCGTCGGGGCGGGCTCGCGCGGCGCCGGGTACGCGAGGCGCGCTGCGAGTCAGGGCGCCGCGATCACCGCGGTGGTCGAGCCCGATGCGTCGCGGCGTGCGGCGATCGTCGCCGAACTGGTCGGGCAGGAGATCTCGTTCTTCGGCTCATGGGAGGAACTCGCCGCGCAGACGCCGCGGGTCGCCGACGCCGCCGTGGTGTCGACGCCCGACCGATTCCACGTCGAGCCCGCCGTCGGACTCGCACGAGCCGGGTACCACCTCCTGCTCGAGAAGCCGATGGCGCCGACCGAGGCCGAGACGGAGCAGATCGTCTCGGCCGCACGATCGGCCGGCATCATGCTCGCGGTCTGTCACGTCATGCGGTACAGCGGCTACACGAAGGCGCTGAAGCGCCTCCTCGCCTCGGGTGCGATCGGCGAGATCGCGTCCGTCGAGCACCTCGAGCCGATCGGCTGGTGGCACTTCGCGCACTCCTACGTTCGCGGCAACTGGGCGAAGGAGGACACGTCCGCCCCGATGCTGATGGCGAAGTCGAGCCACGACATCGACTGGCTCTCGTACGTCATCGATCGTCCGGTCCGCAAGGTCTCGTCATTCGGCAACCTCTTGCACTTCCGCCCCGAGAACAAGCCGGTCGGCGCCGCGGATCGCTGCCTGGACTGCCCGTTGCAGCAGACCTGCGCCTATGCGGCCACCCGGATCTACCGCGGCTTCCTCGGCGACGAGACCTACGAGCGCTGGCCGCTCGCCGTGCTCACGACCGACGTCTCTCCCGCCGGCATCGAGCAGGCCCTCGAAGACGGGCCATACGGCGAGTGCGTCTACAACGGCCGCAACGATGTCGTCGACCACCAGGTGGTGAACCTCGAGTACGAGGGCGGCATCACGGCCTCCTTCACCGTGACGGCGTTCACCGAGCTCGACTTCAGGAAGACGCGCATCTTCGGTACGCGTGGCTCGATCGAGGGCGACGGTCGGACCCTGCGAGTCCACGACTTCGTCGAGGATCGCAAGTACGAGATCGAGTCCGATTCCGTCGGCGACGCCAGTGCCGCCGACGGCCATGGCGGCGCCGACGACGCACTCGTCGAGGCGTTCCTCACGGCAGTGCGGACCGGCGACGAGAGCGCCCTGCTCTCGGGGCCCGAGGAGAGTCTCGCCTCGCACCGGATCGTGTGGGCCGCGGAGCAGTCGCGAACCTCGTCGTCGACGGTCGTCTGGCAGGAGGCGGTCGCCCCGGTGCCGTGAGCGTTCGGCATGTGCGGATGACGCACGCCTCGGGGAGGCAGGATGGAGGCATGCCGATCCTGATCACCGCCGAAGAGCTCGCCGCCCGCCTCGCCTCGGGGGAGCGCATCGTCGTGCTCGATGTGCGCTGGTCGCTCGCCGAGCCCGACGGCACCGACGCGTACCGCGCAGGTCACATCCCGGGCGCCGTGTACGTCGACCTCGACCACGAGCTCGCCGATCATGGAGTGACCGGGCAGGGGCGGCATCCGCTGCCGACCGAGGCGGCCTTCACCAGGGCGATGCAGCGCTGGGGCCTGCGCGACGGCGATGCCGTCGTCGTGATGGACGACCTCGGCAACCAGTCCTCCGCTCGGGCGTGGTGGCTGCTCCGGCATGCGGGCGTCGCCGACGTGCGCATGCTCGACGGCGGCCTCGCCGCATGGCGGGCGGCGGGGCATCCGCTCGAGACCGGCGACGTCCCGCCCGAGACCGGCGACGCGACCGCCCGCTTCGGCGGCATGCCGGTGATCGGCATCGACGAGGCCGCCGCGTTCCCGGGCGAGGGCGTGCTGCTCGACGCCCGCGGTGCGCCCCGCTACCGCGGTGAGGTCGAGCCGATCGATCCCCGTGCCGGACACATCCCAGGAGCGAGGTCGGCGCCGAGCGGCGAGAACCTCGACGCCGACGGCCGCTTCAAGTCGGCCGAGGCGCTGCGCGAGCACTTCGCGAACGCGGGTGTCATCGGGGGAGCGCCCGTCGCCGCCTACTGCGGTTCCGGCGTCACCGCCGCGCACGAGGTCGCCGCGCTCGCGATCGCCGGTATCGACGCGGCGCTCTACCCCGGGTCGTGGAGCCAGTGGTCGAACGACGAGACCCGCGCGGTCGCGGTCGGCCCCGAGGCCCGCTGAGCAGCGCGAACCGGGACC
This sequence comes from Agromyces sp. NPDC056965, assembly GCF_042673425.1. Lineage (NCBI taxonomy): Bacteria > Bacillati > Actinomycetota > Actinomycetes > Micrococcales > Microbacteriaceae > Agromyces > Agromyces sp. NPDC056965. Next base: position 90,267 of record NZ_JBHURI010000001.1, read on the forward strand.
ACCCTGCCCGGGTTACCGCGCGCGCACGGCGTATCTGAGATGCGTCGTGCGCGGCGACGGCTCTGCGCCGACCTGGTCGAGGGCCCATCGGCCGGCGTCGACGCCCTCGAACAAGCGGATTCCCGAGCCGAACAGCACGGGCGAGAGTGCAACGTGGAACTCGTCGACGAGGCCCGCGTTGAGATACCGCACGATCGTCTCTCCGCCGCCCGCGATGCGGACGTCTCGGTCGCCGGCGGCCTCGCGGGCGCGGTCGAGGGCGGACGCGATGCCGTCGTTCACGAAATGGAAGGTGGTCCCGCGCCGCACCCACGGGTCGCGCTCCTCGTGCGTCACGACGAAGACCGGCGTGTGGAACGGGGGCTCCTCCGGCCACATCCGCTCACCGGCGTCGAACATGCGCTTGCCCATCACGCTCGCGCCGGTGCGCTCGAACGTCTCCCGCGCGATGTCGTTGTCGCGCCCTTCCTCGCCGCCCGTGCCGAGCTTCAGGTTCTCTCGGAAGAACCGCTGTCGGAACACCCATTGCTGCAGCTCCATCCACTGCTGCCCCATCAGCTCCTCGGGGGACTCGGGAGCGATGAACCCGTCGAGCGACATCGAGACGCTGAAGAACACCGTTCCCGCCATCAGCCGGCCGCCTTCGTCCGGACGATCTCCTCGACGTAGGCGGCCAGGTTGCCCAGGGTCTGCCGGCCGCCCTCGATCGCGCCGTGCCGCTCGATCGCCTCGTCGCGCAGCTCCGCGGTGGGGAACACCGTGAGCATCTCGATCCGGGTGGACTCCCCGTCGGGCGCGAACGTGAGAACCGACTCGAACGCGTTCGGGTCGCCGTGGAACTCGCCATGGAGCATCGCGATCCGCTCCGGCGGGACGATCTCGGTCCAGGTGATCCACTCGCGGTAGTCGGTGCCGTCCGGTCCGTGCATCACGAAGTCCCAGTCGCCGCCGACGCGGAACTCGAACGACCGCGTCGTGGTGGTGAACCCTTCGGGTCCCCACCACTGCGACAGGTGCCGCACCTCGGTGAACGCCTCGAACACGAGCTCGCGCGGGGCGTCGATCATCCGGGAGATCACGATCTCGCGATCGGCCGTGGCGGACTGCGCCTGCGATGTTCGTCCATTCGTCGTCATCAGCTACTCCTCTTGCCGCTTCTGCTTGAGTTCCTGCACGTAGGCGTCCAGTCGGTCGAAGCTCTCGCTCCAGAACTGCTCGAATCCGCCGGTCCACTCGTGAACCGCCCGCAGCCCGCCGGCGTCGAGGCCGTACACGCGCTGCTTACCCGCCTTGCGGTCGAGCACCAACCCGACCTCGCGGAGCACCCGCAGGTGCTTGGACGCTCCCGGCTGGGACATCCCCAGCTCCTCCGCGAGCTCCGACACGGGCCGTTCGCCGGCGCGCAGCAGGGTCAGGATGTCTCGGCGCCGCGGCTCGGCGATCGCGTTGAAGACGTCCGATGTGGTCGCTGCTCGTGCCATGAGAACAACATATACCCATATGGGTAGGCGTTCAAGGGAGTCGCCTCGAGCTCACACCTCGACCGGGCGCTGACCGATCGCGATGAGCGTCGTCACGTCGATGGACGGCACGCCGCGCGCTTCGATCGCCGCGAGGAAGCGCTTGCGCACCTTCGCGACCGCTGGAGCGCCGAGGCCGCCGAGCATGAAGCGCAGCGCGGTGCCCTCGACGAGCGTCCACGACAGCTCGGGCGTCAGGTCGAGGTGCCGCTGCACCGTGTGCGACCGCACGCCCGCGAGGCCGAGCCCCGTGAGCCACTGCGCGAGGCTGCCGGCCGTGTCGATCGATTCGAGGCCGGCTGCGCGCGGCACGGCGTCGTCGAGCGACGCGCCGCCATCGGGCAGCGCCTCGGCGAGCAGTTCGGGCAGCGGTTCGAACGCGCCGCGCGCCCACACCGTGATCGCGACCCTCCCGCCGGGGCGGGCGCGCTCGATCAGGTGGCGGGTGCCCGCGTCGAGGTCGGGGAAGTGGAAGACCCCGAGCACGCACTGCACGAGGTCGTACCCGGTGGGCTCCCACGTCGTGACGTCGGCGACGTGCAGCCTGAGCTGCGGCATCCGCTCGCCCGCCCGCTCTCGCGCCACGTCGACGAGCGGCTCGGCGAAGTCGACCGCGTCGACGACACCGCCCGGGCCCACGAGTTCAGCGGTCGGCAGGGCGGATGCCCCGTCGCCGCAGCACGCGTCGAGCACGAGCTCGTCGAACCGCGGGTGCGCCCTCGCCACCGCGGCCGTCGAGATCGGATTCCACAATGCGTCGTCGAGCTCGATGGATGCCGCGGCCGCAGCCGCGAATCCTCCAGCGAGATCAGGTTCCCCCAACTTGTCCCCCATCCGCCCATTGTGGCCCTGATCGGCCGAGATGCGGCGGATCCCGAGCGGCTCGCCCAGAGAAGCCGCATCGCGCGGGCGGCGCAGATCGTGCGGAATCCGTGACCATGGACTCAGGCAATCGAAAGCCGAACGGTGCAGACTGGAGGAATTCCACCCCTGATCGAAACGAGTCGTCCTCCCATGAACCGTGCCATGCGCCGCGCCGCGCCCCTCGCGCTCGCCTCCGCGACCGCCCTGCTCCTCGCCGGTTGCGCCGGCGGCTCGGAGCCCGAAGCGACGAAGACGCCCGAAGCCGCCGCGTGCATGGACGTCAAGGCCGGAGAGCTCAGCGACGGCGTGAAGGTCGAAGGCGAGTTCGCCGGAACGCCGACCGCCACGTTCACCACCCCGCTCGAGGCCGACGAGCTCGAGCGCACGATCGCCATCGAGGGCGACGGCGAGGAGACCGCGGCCGGTGACCCCATGAACGTCGTCGTGACGGCGTTCTCGGGCACGAGCGGCGAGACGCTCTTCTCGCAGCCGACCACGATCTCGGTCGGCGACGAGCAGGTCTTCGAGTCGTTCCTGGCCGGCATCGACTGCGTGCCCGTGGGCTCGCGCACCGTGACGATCGCCCCGGCCTCGACGCTCTACGGCGACACCGGCAACGAGACCATCGGCGTCGCGGCGGGCGAGACCGTCGTCATCGTCGTCGACGTCGTCGAGGTGCAGGAGCCGCTGACGCCCGGTGAGTGGACCGAGAACGTGCCCGAGGTGAAGTTCGGCGCCGAGGGCGAGGCCCCGACCGTCACCCTGCCCGACACCGAGCCGTCGACCGAGCTGCAGATGAAGGTGCTCGAAGAGGGCGACGGCGCCGAGGTGAAGGCCGGTGACAGCGTCACCGTGCAGTACCAGGGCACGAGCTGGACCACGGGCGAGATCTTCGACCAGAGCTACGGCGGCAACGCCGCGACCTTCGCGACCGACGGCGTCATCCAGGGCTTCGGCGCCGCGCTCGTCGGCCAGAAGGTCGGCACCAAGCTCATCGTGACGATCCCGCCGGAGTACGCGTACGGCACGGATGCCGCGGCGCACGAGCTCGGCGGGCAGACCCTCGTCTTCCTCGTGGAGATCGAGGGCACCGAGGCCGCGAGCTAGCAGGCGACACGAAGGGCCGGACGGGAGACCGTCCGGCCCTTCGTCGTTCGCCGGAGCGCTCGGCTACCCGAGCGTGTGCCCGCCGTGTCCGCCGTGCCCGTGCGGCGCCGCGCCCGCGGTGACGCGCACGGCATCGGTGACGACCGTCTTCGAGGCGTAGCCCGGGGCCGTGACCGTGATGCGCACCGACACGTGGTGACGCAGGTCGTGGCCCTTCAACCGATATTCGGTCTTCGTCGCACCGCGCACCGGCTCGCCGTCGCGGAGCCACTGCACGGCGACCTCGCCCTCAGGCGACCAGGCGCCGGTGTCGACGGTCAGGGTACGGCCGACGCTCGCTCTGCCGGCGACCTTCGGAGCCAGGAGCTCTTCGATCGTGCCCGGCTGGACCCGGGTTGCGGTCGACTCCTGCGCCACGACGGCGAACACGGGGTCTGCCGTGGTGACGCGCACCGAGAGGTCGCTGCCGACGAGGGCCGGGGTGAGCGTCAACGAGGACTCCGTGGCACCGTCGATCGGCGTGCCGTCGGCGAGCCACTGGTAGACGAAGCCGGTGAGGCTGCTGCGCGACCAGGTGCCGGTCGTGGCCTCGATCCGCGAGCCCACCCGAGCGGAGCCCGAGACGGTCGGCGCCCCGGTGCCCTCGACGGCGTTCCGGTTCTGCTCGGCCGTGCGGAGGGCGAGCTCCGACGCCTTCGCATAGACGAACCGGTGCGCGAACCACAGCTGGTCGTAGTCGGTCGTGCCGACGACGTCGGTGCGGTCGCCCGGGATGCTCCCGTCGAAGGTGAGCGCGTTGTAGTAGTCGGCGGCGACCTCGTCGTCGGCGACCACGTACGACTGCCCTGGGGCGATCGTGGCCTCGAGCGCAGAGATGCCCTGCACGCCGACGTCGGTGCCGGCGTAGGCCTCGGCCTCGGGGTAGGCGCGGCCGTAGACGGACACCGGCGCTGCACCCGCGTTGCCCAGCGTCGCCCCCGTCGTCAGACGCAACACCGGGGCGGCTGCCGGGTTGCGCACCCAGACGTCGGCACCGGCCCACGAGACCTGCACCCATTCACCGTCGGTCGCGACGACCACGAGCGGCGCGCCCGAGGTGATCCGGCTCGCGACGTTCGAGACGAGCTGCGAGCCGCTCGTCTTCTGGTTGGGGTCCGTCGCCTTTTGCGCGGTCGTGCTCGGAGCGGCGTACGCGTCCACGTAGTTGACCCGGGTGTCCGTCGCGCAGCCGGTCGTCGCGGCGCCGGTCGTGGCGTCTCGGTAGCTGCACCCGGTCAGGGTCTGCACGTTGTCGGCCGAACCCGCGACGACCGAGACGAGGTCGCCGGCCTGCACGTCGGTCGTGGCGCCGCCGCCGAGCGGCGCACCGAGGAGCTCGAAGTAGTGGTCCCAGTCCCAGTACGGGCCCGGGTCCCAGTGCTGCGACGCGGTGTTGCCGTTGACCGTGCCAGGGATCTGGTCGTGTCCGATGATGTGCGCGCGGTCGAGCGGGATGTCGTACTCGCCCGCGAGGTGCTTCACGAGGGCGGCGGAGGACTGGTACATCGCCTCGGTGAACCACCCGGATGTGCCGGCGTAGCCCTCGTGCTCGAGACCGATCGAGTGCATGTTCACGTACCAGTTGCCGGCGTGCCAGCCGACGTCCTTCGGGTCCAGGTGCTGCGCCACGTGCCCGTCGGACGAGCGGAGCGTGTAGTTCCAGGCCAGGTAGTCGGGGTCCTGCACGAGGTTGAGGGTGGTCGAGTACGAGCCTTCGGTGCCGTGGATCACGATGTAGTCGATCGTCGGGCCGCCCTCGCCCGTGCGGTCGGCGAGGTCGTGGTTGCCGTAGGAGCCGGTGTCGTCGGGGGCGGCGGGGTCGGACTTCGCGTAGGGCGCCTCGATCCACTCGCACCCGAGGCCCACGGGGCAGTCGGTGCCGGGATCGTTCTCGGCGGCCGCGGTCTGAACGAGCGTCGGGTCGGCCGCGAGCGCCACCGACGTGCCGTCGGCGAGGTTGCGTTCGGCGCCGGCCCGGATCGTCGCGAAGACGCGCTCCGAGAACCGGTCGGAGTCGCTGAACCGGTCGATCGCGCTCGCGTACGAGGCGGGGACGTCGGCGTCGGCCTTGGGGCCGGCGTACTCGGCGAGCAGGGCGGCCGCGCCGCACACGTTGGCCGCGTCGTCGGACATGATCAGCGATTCGTCGAGTCCGGTCAGCTCCGCGGCGCGGTCGAGGGGCGACGCGCCCTCGCGCTCCGAGTCCGTCGCGGTGCCGCCGCGCTCGAGGCTCGGGGCGTGGTCGAGAAGGTTGAACATGCCGTAGCCGCCGTCGGCGCTGACGGCGCCGTCGTGTCCGTCCCATCGGGACTGCGTATACGACAGGCCCGCCAGCAGATCCTCGGGCACGTCGAAGGCCGTCGATGCGGCGGCGAACGCAGCCGGGAGGGTGTCGGTACCGAGCACTGAGCCGCAGGCCGGTGTTTCGGCGGCCGCGCTCGTCGCGACGGTGGCTGGAACGGCGAGCAGCAGGGCCAGTGCCCCGATCGGGACACCTCGTTTCAAGATTACGTTTCGTATCAACTCGCTCGACATCCCTTCAGTGGTCGATGAGGCGGCTTAGCCGCCGCGCCACAGGCTAATGCTCTCGACGTGCGAAAGGGAAGGGGTGAGGCGTATACGTAACGTAAATTTGCGCACTGAAGGACTGCGACGGTGGTCTGTCGGCCGGGCCGTCGGGGCCTTCGTCGTGCGCTGGAACGCTCAGCGACCCCAGGTCAGCACGGCGATGACGATGCTCACCGCGAGGAAGCACGCCACGAAGACCGTGTCGCGCACTCGCCACGGCGAGAAGTGCCGCTCGGTGCGCGTGCGGTGCGCGCCGAAGGCGCGGGCGTCCATCGCGAGGGCGACGCGTTCGGCATGCCGGATCGCGGAGGCGAGCAGCGGCACGATGTAGCCGAGCGCGCGCCGCACGGCGGCGATCGGCCCGCGCCCGACATCCGTGCCGCGCACGCGGTGGGCGGCCCTGATGATCTCGAGTTCGTGGCCGAAACGCGGCACGAAGCGCAGCGCGGCGAGGGCGGTGTAGCCGAGGCGGTACGGAACGCGCAGGTTCTGCACCATCGAGCGCACGAATTCGGTGCCGGTCGAGGTGACGCCCGCGATGAGCGAGAGCAGCAGGATCGCGAGGATGCGGAGTCCGGTCGCGAAGCCCACGATGTAAGCGGCGAGGGTGAAGTCCCAGTCGCCGATCGAGACGAGGGTGACGGATGCCGCGGGGTGGTCGGCGACGCTCGACGGATCGATCCACACGCCGAACGTGACGCCGAGCACGAGAGCCGCGATCGGGATGCCGAGGAGCAGCGCCGCGATCCCGCGGCCGGGCAGCCGAGCGCCGATGAGCAGCACGGCCGCCGCGAACACGATGAACGCGAGCGGCAGCGCGATGCCGCGGCTGAACATGACGACGACCATCACCGGCAGGGGTGCGGCGAGCTTCGCGAGCGGGTTCAGGGCGTACAGGAACCGGGCGGGGCGCTGCGTGCGGTGCTCGGCGAAGGGGTCGAGGGCGGCGGATGGCGCGTGCTCGCGCTCCTCCGCAGGTGCCGCGCCCAGCTCGGGGGAGAGCGCGCCGCCCTCGTGCGCCGCGCTCACGATGCCGCCGCCTTCGAGGAGACGGGGAGCTGCGACATCCGCGTCACCGCATGCCAGGCGGTGTGCCGCGCGAGACCGCGGGTGGCCCGGGCGAGCGGCGGGTGCCGCAGGCCCGCCTGCTCGACGAGCGGGCCGGCGAGCACCTCGACGGTGGGGCCGACGCCGAGGAGCCGCCCGCTGTCCATGACGGCGATGTGGCTCGCGTAGTCGGCGACGAGCTGCAGGTCGTGGGTGACGACGAGCACGGTGGTGCCGTCGTCGTTCAGCGCGCGGAGCATGTCGAGCAGCTCGGAGGCGCGGGCCCGATCCTGCCCGAACGTCGGCTCGTCGAGCGCGAGCACCGGAGCGCCGGCGATGAGCGCGGTCCCGACCGAGAGGCGCCGCTTCTGTCCGCCCGAGAGCAGGAACGGGTGCTGGTCGCGGAGCGCCTCGAGGCCGAAGCGGGCCAGCATGGCGTCGACGCGCGGCGCGGCGTCGGCCTCGGAGACGCCCTGCAGGTGCAGGCCCTGGGCGAGCTCCTCGGCCACCGTCGGCGCGATGAACTGGTGCTCGGGATTCTGGAAGACGAAGCCGATGCGCCGGGCGCGTTCCCGGGCGGCGCAGCGCGCCGGGTCGACGCCGAGCACGTCGACGGCGCCGCGGGGCGCGGGGATCACGCCGGCGAGCGCCTGCAGCAGCGAGGTCTTGCCCGCGCCGTTCGTGCCGACGATCGCGACGAAATCGCCCGCCGACACGTCGAGGTCGACGCCCTCGACGACGATCGGGCCGCGGCGACCGCCGCGGCGCACCGAGAGGTCGCGGGCGCGGATCGCGGTCTCGCCGATGACGGCGATCGCGCCGGTCGATCCCGTCGCCGGGCCGATCGAGAGCGTCGGCCGCGGTGACAGGGCGGTCGAGCGCACCGGCGACGACTCGCTGAGCGGAGCGGGGAGCGAGGGCAGCGCATCGAGCGCCGTCGCCAGCTCGGCCGGCGTGAGGGGGAGCGGGTCGAGCACGATGCCGGCGTCGCGCAGCCGCATCGCCGCGAGCGTCGAGACGGGCAGCCAGACCCCGAGGGCGACGAGTTCGTCGGCGCGCTCCCGCAGCACCTCGCGCGCCGGGCCGTCGATCACGAGGCGCCCGCTCGCGTCGAGCACGATCACCCGGTCGACGACGTCGACGGCGGCGTCGAGGTTGTGCTCGACGAGCACGACCGCATGGTCGCGTTCGCTCGCGAGTTCGCGGAGCACCGCGTAGACCTCGTCGATGCCCGCGGGGTCGAGGTTCGCCGTCGGTTCGTCGAGCACGAGCACCGGGGCGGCCATCGCGAGCGCGCAGGCGATCGCGAGGCGCTGGCGCCCACCGCCAGAGAGCGTGTCGGGGTTCTCGGCGCGGCGGTCCCAGAGGCCGACGAGCTTCAGTGCGCGCTCGGCGCGTTCGAGCACCTCGGATGCCTCGACGAGCTGGTTCTCGGGCGCGAAGCACACCTCGTCGAGCACCGTGCCGGTGACGATCTGCGCATCGGGGTCCTGGAAGACCATCGCGACGTGCTCGCTCAGCACGCCGACGGGGTGCTCGCTCGTGTCGAGGCCCGCGACGCGCACCGTTCCCTCGAGGGCGGCCGGCACCGCATGCGGCACGAGCCCGTCGAGCGCGAGGGTCAGCGTCGACTTGCCGCACCCGCTCGGCCCGAGCAGCAGCACGACCTCGCCGCGGGCGACCTCGAACGAGACGTCGACGGGGGTCGCGACATCCGCGCCCTCGTGGCGGATGCTCACGCGGTCGAGTGCGAGGAGTGGTGCTGGGGGCATGGCTGGGCCTGGGCGAGGTGGAGTGGTCGGACGGCCCGCGACGCGGCATCCGTAGTGCTTAGGAAAGCCTAACCTCGCACCCTGCGTGTTGCGGTTCGGCGCTCGCGCCACCTTCGACGGTCCACCGGCCGTCGGCATCGGGAATTCCCCGGTCAGCCCCGGTGTTGTACCAGTGTTCGGGTGCGGAGCCACCGCACCGGAAGGAGGAGAACGTGGGCATCAGTTACGTCGAGTTCGAGGACGAAGCCGGGATCCTGCGTCGCTACCGCAAGCACGTGAACGGCCGAGGCCTCGTGGCCACGACCGCCAAGGTCGACCCGACCGCGTTCGTCGACCCGACGGCCTATGTCGACTCGGGTGCCGAAGTGCAACGCGGCGCCCAGATCGGCCCGGGCGGCTGGGTCGAGGGCGACGCCATCGTCGCCGAGCGCGCCGTCGTGGGCGTCAACGCGCACATCGGCCGCCGAGCGGTCGTCGGCCGCAACGCCGTCGTCGGCCCGTACGCGAGCATCGGTCGCGACGCGAAGGTGCAGAACGGAGCGCGCGTGCCGCGCGAACTCACGATCGCCGACGGCGACGAGTATCGCGCCTCCGGCGACGACCTGCGCCGACTCGGCCTCGCCGCCTGAGCGGCGCGGCAGTCCGAACGCCCGACCGGCGATCCCGGCCGGGCGTCCCGGATCGGGCTACTGGCGCGCCATCGCGATGCGCAGGCGCTCGTCGGGGTCCACGAGATGGTCGTGATCGTCGTCTCCGAGGTCGATCTGCACCCAGTTGATGGTGCCGGTGAACCGGCTCGTCTGCGGGGTGTAGTCGGGACTGACTGCGGTTCCCGACTCGTAGCCGACATCGGTCGTCTCGTCGGCTGAGAACACCATCGCCTGCGTGGCTCCCACGCGACCCGTTCCGACCGCCTCACCGTCGTAGTAGAGGGTGACGCCCCCGCCCTTGGCGAGCCCCCCGCCGTCGTAGGCGAACTCCATCCTCACCTGGTGCTTCCCCGCAGGAATCGCGGAATCCGCCACCGTCGCGAACTCCTGGATGCCGAGCACGTTGTAGACGAACTTCGCCGTCCCGTCGACGACGTAGACGCTCCAGCCGCCGAAGCGACCGCCCTGCGCGATGATCACGCCGTTCGCGCCGCCCTCGGGGATCTCGACCTCGGCGGTCACCGAGAACGACTTGTTCTTGATGCTCACGACGCTGTTCTCCGAGAGCCGGCCCATGCCCGAGAACAACAGCTGCGAGTTGCCCTGCACGAGGGTCGGTCGACCGGCCAGGTCGGGATTCAGCCGCTCCCCGGTGCGGTCGTCGAGCGGCAGCACGTTGTACTTGACCGCTTCGATCAGCCAGAGGCGTTGCAGCTCGTGCAGCTTGCCGGGATGCTCCTTGGAGAGATCGCGGGCCTGGCTGTAGTCGACGCTGCCGTCGTAGAGCTCCCAGACGTCGTCGTCGAACGGAACGGTGTCGGCGATGAGCTCCCAGGGCGTGCGGTGCTTCGTCACCGCGCTCCATCCCTTGAAGTAGACGCCGCGGTTGCCGAACATCTCGAAGTACTGCAGCTCGTGCCGCTCGGGCTCGTCGGGCCCGTTGAACGTGTACAGCATGCTCGTGCCCTCCATGGGCGACTGCTGCACGCCGTTGACCATCGTCGGCTCGGGCAGGCCGGCCGCCTCGAGGATCGTGGGCGCCACATCGATCACGTGGGTGAACTGGGAGCGCTGCCCGCCCTGCTCCGTGATGCCCTTCGGCCACGAGACGATGGTGCCGTTGCGCGTGCCGCCCCAGTGCGAGGCGATCTGCTTCGTCCACTTGAAGGGGGCGTCCATCGCCCACGCCCAGCCCACCGAGTAGTGGTTGTACGAGGTCGGCGAGCCGAACTCGTCCATCTTCGAGAGCATGAACTCGGGCGTCTCGAGTGCGGCCATGCCGTTGAAGTTCGCCATCTCGTTGAAGGCGCCGTTGATGGTGCCTTCCGCCGACGCGCCGTTGTCGCCGATGATGTAGTAGATGAGGGTGTTCTCGAGCACCCCGAGGCCGTCGATCGCGTCGATGACCCGGCCGACGTGGTGGTCGGTGTGCTCGAGGAAGCCGGCGTACACCTCCATCTCGCGCTCGAGCACCGGCTTGAGCTCGGCGGGCATGTCGTCCCACGCAGTGATCTCGTCGTGTCGCACGGTGAGTTCCGCATCGGCGGGGATGATGCCGAGCTCCTTCTGCCTCGCGAACGTCTTCTCCCGCTGGGCGTCCCAGCCATCGGCGAACGCTCCCTTGTACCTGTCGGCCCATTCCTTCGGCACGTGGTGCGGAGCGTGCGTGGCGCCGGGGGCGAAGTAGACGAAGAACGGCTTGTCGGGCATCAGCGCCTTCTGGGTGCGGATCCAGCTCACGGCGTGGTCGGCGAGGTCTTCCGTGAGGTGGTAGCCCTCCTCGGGCGTCGCCGGCGGTTCGACCGGCGTGGTGCCCTCGTACAGGGCGGGGTCCCACTGGTTGTTCTCACCGCCGATGAATCCGTAGAAGGTCTCGAATCCGCCGCCGCCCGTGGGCCATGCGTCGAACGGTCCCATGGGCGACGACTGCCACACCGGTACCTCATGGCACTTGCCGAACTGCGCCGTCGAGTAGCCGTTGAGCTTCAACGTCATCGCCACCGGGGCCTTCGTGTTCGGTTTCAGCGAGCTGTTGCCGGGTGCCGACGTGGCGGTCTCCGTGATGCTGCCCATGCCCACCGAGTGGTGGTTCCGACCGCTGAGCATGGCGGCTCGGGTCGGCGCGCACAGCGCGGTGGTGTGGAATCGGTTGTACGTCAGGCCGCGCGCCGCCAGCTTCTCGGCATTCGGCGTCCGGCAGGGGCCTCCGAACGCGCTCGACGCCCCGAATCCGGTGTCATCGATCAGGATGACGAGCACGTTCGGAGCGCCTTCAGGTGGAAGGAGCGGCTCGATCGGCGGATACGACGTCTCCGGGTCCTTCGCGTCGTAGGTCGTGAGCCCGGGGGCCGGGCGGTCGGGAATCGGCAGCATCGTGCGCGCGTGGCGATCTGGCTTCATGGTGTTCCCCCGTGGGTGTGCAGTGCGGCATCCGTCGCCACCGCGGCCGCAGTTCCTGGCGGTGGCGACCGGGTCACGGTACCGGGGTGCCCGAGCCGCCGAATCACCCAGATCGCGTGATGCGAGCGCGGGGTCGCTCCAGCACGATGAGGCTGTCGGCGCCGCACGAGGGGAATCCAGGCGGTTTCCGCCGACCGCGAGGAAGGACGGCCATGTCGCTCTGGGACTACCTGACCGTGTTCTTCTGGGTCTACGTCGGAATCGCGTGCCTGTGCATCTTCGTCTTCCTGATCGTCGACATCTTCCGAGACGGCACGCTGACCGGATGGGCGAAGGCCGTCTGGATCCTCTTCCTCCTCGTCCTGCCGTTCGTCGGCTCGATCGTCTACCTGATCACGCGCGGCGGCGGCATGTCGTCCCGCCGAGGCGGAGATCAGGCGATGCTCGCCTGAGGGGAACCAGGCGAGGGGGGAGCGGGAGCGGCGTCGCCGCCCCCGCACCTCACTGCACGTCGACGAACACCGGATTCGCGTAGAACCAGGTGTCCTGCCACGGGTCGCCCTCGCCGTCGCCGTGCCGCAGAGGGCCGCCCGGGTCGACCGTGGCGCCGTGGTACCCGGCGCCCTGACGCTTGCCGTCGCTGCCGCGGAACCGCACATAGAACGGTCGGTCGACGTCCTCGAACACGTGCGTCAGCGTGAACGAGCCGCGTCGCGTGGTCGTGTCGAACCGCGTCACGACGCGGGTCTCTGGCGCGCGCAGCGCGTCGGGGTCGGTCGATGCCCCGGTCACCGGACCCGAGATGAGGTCGACGTGCGCGAGCTGCGGCACGATGCCCGCGGCGTTGGCGTAGTCCGTCGTCGTGACGGTGATCGTCACCTCGACGTCCTGCCCGCGCCGGGCGGCGACTCGTCCGCCCAGCGTTGCGCCGGCGCCCGCCGCATTGCCCCACCCGCTGCCCGCGCCGTTGCCGCGACCGCGACCCTTGCCCGGCATGGTCGCGCGCACGCGCACGTCGAAGGCGTTCAGCAGGTGTCCGTGGTCGACCCACATCCGCCCGAGGCGCATCGCCTGCAGCACGCCCGCGTAGCTGCGCGTCGTGACCCCCGTGTGCAGACGTGAGAACTGCCCCGGCCAGAAGTCGCTGCCGCCCTGGGGTGCGCCGGTGTCGACGGGGTCGGGGCGCTTGCCGAGCACCGCCCAGCGGTCGAACTCGCTCGGGAGGCTCGCGTAGGGCTCGCCTGCTGGATAGGCGCCCGTGACCCAGGTGTCCTTGACGGTCAGGTGATTGTCGGAGTTCGACGTGATCCAGAACGGCTTACCCTCGGCGAGCATCGCATCCCACAGGCCGCCGACGGTCGCGGTCGCCCAGTCGAAGCCGCCGTACGGACGGTAGGCGTCGGCCGGGAACCCCGGCCAGCTGTCGGCGCGTGGCGAGTTGGTGTATTCGCCGCGCTGATCGCCTGCGCGGGTGTTCTGGCTGATCGCCGAGCCCTGAGCACCCGGTGCCCCCTCCATGCCGATCATGATGTCGGGATCGGCGTCCCGCCAGGCGCGGAGCTCGTGCGGCGAATCGATGCCGAGTCGGAGCGGGTGGTTCGCGAGCACCACGGCGTCCTCGATGACGCCGGCGCGCTTCTGAGCGCCGAGCCAGGCGATCGCCTCGGCGGCGCGGCGCTCCCATTCGGCCTGCTGCGCGGCATCCGCCGGCCGCTCCCAGCGATTGAGCTTGCCGTCCCACGCGAGCTCGAAGGCCCGCAGCACGCGAGCGGAGTCCGGACCGGGTGCCACGAGCACCGAACCGTGCTCGGCCGCGGGGATGTACCACTCGAGACCCTGGAAGATCAGCAGTTCGCGTTCGTTCCGCTCCTGCTGGATCTGCTCGAGCGACGAGAAGACGCCCTGCTCCGCATGCGCGAAGTTGGCGTGCTCCGTGAAGGCGAGCCAGTCGACGCCGTACCGCTCGGCCGCGTCGAGCTGCTGGACGAGGCGGTACTTCGCATCGTGGCTGAACTGGGTGTGCACGTGGTGGTCGCCGACGAGCCAGGTGAGCGCCGAGTCCCCGCCGCCGCCTCCCGTCGATCCGAGGGCGCTCGCGCGGGCGGTTCCCGCTCCGAAGGACTGCGCGCCGGTCAGCGCGCCCGCGGCGAGCACGATGCCCGCGGTGCGCAGCATGTCGCGGCGTGAGAATCCGAGCCGCGCCAGCTCGGCGTCGGCATCGTGGGGCTCCGTGCATTCAGTGGCGTTGTGGTCGCACATGGTCGTTCGCTTCTCCAGTCGTCGGGGGACGCCCGTACGGTAGGAACGGCAGATGGCTGCCGGGAGAACGCAGGGTGGACGCATCGCTGCACCCGGTCGACCGGCGCGCGAACGAAAACGGAGACGCGGGGCCCATGACGACCCGCGCAGCGCCGGGTTCGGTCAGCCGGCAGCGGGTGCGTCGTTCGCGAGCAGTTCGCCAGCGAGCAGTTCGCCGGCGAGCAGCTCGAGCGTCTGCTCGCGCCCGGGGGTCGCGTCGAGCGGTTCGCCCTCGTAGCTGCCGCCGATGGGGGCGAGCATGATCTCGTCGATTCCGTGCCGGGTGGCGAGGGTGCGCAGTTCGGATGCCGCGGTCGCCGCGTCTCCGATGATCCAGCGCTGCTCCATGGCCGCGACGAGCTCGTCGCCGATCGAGTCGGCGGGGGCGGCGAGCGCCTCCTCGACCGTCTCGAGCGGCCGCATGGGTCGGTTGGTGCGCAGCCGCGCCATCGAGTGCATCTGGGGCAGAGCCCGGGCGCGCGCCTCTTCGTGGGTCGGAGCCACCGAGGCGTTCGCGGTGAGGAAGGTCTCGGGCACGGGGTGCGCCTCGCTCGGCTGGTACTCGGTGCGGTAGAGCTCGAGCGCCCGCTCGAGGCCGTCGCCCGAGAAGTGGTTGGCGAACACGTACGGCAGTCCGAGCGACGCGGCGAGCTTCGCCGAGTAGTCGCTCGATCCGAGCAGCCAGAGCGTCGGGACATCCGTCGCCGCCGGAGTCGCCGTGATCGCGTACTCGCGGCCGCTCGTCAGCCGGAGCGTCGCTCCGTCGGGGGAGAGCAGCGAGAGGATGTCGGCGATGTGGTCTGGGAATCGGTCGACATCGGCCGTGGGCCCCGAGATGCGCAGCAGCTGCGTGATGACGGGGTCGCTGCCCGGCGCGCGTCCGATGCCGAGGTCGATGCGTCCGGGCGCGAACGCCTCGAGCGCCGCGAACTGCTCGGCGACGACGAGCGGGGCGTGGTTCGGCAGCATGACGCCGCCCGAACCGACCCTGATGCGCTCGGTCTTCGCCGCGATCGCCGCGATCAGGACCGGCGGCGTGGTCGAGGCGACGGCCGGCATGTTGTGGTGCTCGGCGAACCAGTACCGGGTGAAGTCCAGGCGGTCGGCGAGTTGCGCGAGGCGAACGGATGCCGCGAGCGCACCCGCACTCGTCTGGCCGGTGCGCACCGGGATGAGGTCGAGCACGGAGAGTCGGGGTGAAGGAGTCATCCCTCACGGCAACCGGCCCGCGGCGCGGGGTATTCCGCGGTGCGGTGCCGTGCCGTGCCGTGCGGTGCGTGCGGTGCCGGCGGTCGACCGGCGACCTGGGTCCATGGGCGGGCGGGGCTGCCACTGAGACGATCGGAGGGAGGCCCCTGACGCGGGGGAGACCGGGCCGACGTTGTATGGGTTCTCGTTGCGAGCGCCGCCTGAGACCAGTGCGGCCGTCGGAGCGCCGCCCCGAGGTGCGCGCACAGGCCCGCGACGATCCCCGAAAGGAAGCATCCGTGAACACCCCCGTGCCGTCGGCCGCAACGACCGACCTCGCCACGCTCTCGCTCCGCGAGGCGCTCGCGCTCCTCGACGACCGCATCGCCGGTCGCGTGCTCATCCCGGGCGACCCGCGATGGGACGCCGCCCGCTCCGCCTGGAACCTCGCCGTCGACCAGCACCCCGCCGCGATCGTCGTCGCGACGACCGCCGACGACGTCGTGCACACCGTGCGTGCGGCGAAGGAGCTCGGCCTCGCCGTCGCGCCGCAGGCGACCGGCCACAATGCCGGCCCGCTCGCGGCGGCCGACGGCCTCGCCGACGCGATCCTCCTGCGCACGCACGAGATGCGGGGCGTCGAGATCGACGCCGAGTCGCGCATCGCGCGGGTCGAGGCCGGCGCCCAGTGGGGCGACGTCGTCGCCGCGGCCGCGCCGCTCGGCCTCACCGCGCTCGCCGGCACCGCGCACGACGTCGGCGTCGTCGGCTACACGCTCGGCGGCGGGGTGAGCTGGCTCGCCCGATCGCACGGACTCGCCGCGAACCACGTCGTCGCGATCGAGCTCGTCACGGCCGACGGCGCAGCGCGCCGGGTCGACGCCGAGAACGATCCCGAGCTGTTCTGGGCGCTCCGCGGCGGCGGCGGCGACCTCGGCGTCGTCACCGCGCTCGAGTTCGGCCTCTTCGACGTGCCCGCGCTGAGCGCCGGCATGCTGCTCTGGCCGATCGAGCGCACCGCCGAGGTGTTCACCGCCTGGTCGGAATGGACCGACGGTCTCCCGACCTCGGTCACCTCGGTCGCCCGCGTGCTGCGCCTGCCGCCGATGCCGGAACTGCCGCCCTTCCTCTCGGGCCGTGCGCTCGTCGTCGTCGAGGTCGCGATGCAGGAAGACCCGGCCCGGGTCGACGAGCTGCTCGCGCCGCTCCGCGCCCTCGTGCCCGAGATCGACACGGTGCACCCGCAGCCGACGGCCGACCTCCTGCAGCTGCACATGGACCCGCCGCAGCCGGTGCCCGGCCTCGGCGACGGCATGCTGCTCACCGAACTGACGCCGGCCGCGATCCGCGCCTTCGTCGATGCGGTGGGTCCGGATGCCTCGTCGGCACTGCTCTCGGCCGAGGTCCGCCACCTCGGCGGCATGATGGATCCGGGTGTCGCGCGCGCTGCGGCATCCGTTCAGGGCACGCCGCAGCCCGGCGTCACCGCGGGGTTCGATGCCGGATTCCTGATGTTCGGCGTCGGCATCGTGATGCCCGACAACGGCGAGGCGCTCGCCGAGTCGCTGCGCCGACTGCTGTCGGCCGTCGAGCCGTGGGGCGCCGGCATCGACTACCTGAACTTCGCCGAGCGCGCTCGCCCCGCCGAGCGGTTCTTCGGCGACGATCTCGAGCGGTTGCGCGCGGTCAAGGCCGCGGTCGACCCGACGCGGGTGATCCGTTCGAATCACCCGATCGGCTGAGTTGGGGACTGTCGCTCGCGCCTCGGCCTTCATAGGCTGGGGTGCGAGCGACATCGTCGTCGCCACGACCTTGGGGGAGGAACGATGACCGTACATTACGCATTGCCCACTGCAGCCGACTTCACCGCGCTGGCGGGGCTCCATCATCCGTCGATCACGATCTACGCGTCCACCTCGCCCGTCGTGAGCGAGCGCGAGCGTGCCGAGGTGGCGGTGAAGAGCTCGTTCGACGAGGCGATCGAACGGGTGAAGTCGTCGGGCGCCGCGAACGCCGAACTCGAGGCGCTCCGCCGCGAGCGCGATGCCATCATCGGCGACCAGCAGATCTGGGCGGGACTCGCCAGGTCGATCGCGATCTTCGTCGCCCCGGGGTTCAGCGAGGTCTTCGTGCTGCCCAATCGGCTCGACGACGCCGTGCACGTCGGCTCGCACTTCACCCTCGGCCAGCTGCTGCGGGCGCCGAGTCAGGACCAGGAGGCGTTCGCGGTCACGCTGTCGGCCAACGAGTGGTCGCTGTGGCACGCGACCCCGACCGATCGGGCCGTGCGCCTCGACATCGACGAGTCGCACGACAAGAGCCTCGACGACGCCATCAACCGCGACCCCGAGAACGATGACAAGCCGCGCGGCGGCAAGCACGGCGACCGCGGCGTGAGCGGCGACGAGCGCCGCAAGGCCTTCTTCGAGCTCTACGCGAAGCGCGTCGCCGACGCCACGCGGCAGGAGCTCATGCAGCGCGACCCCGACGACCGCGTTCCGCTCTTCGTCTTCGCCGCCGAGCCCTTGATGAGCCTCTTCATCGACCGCATCCGCAACGGCCGCCGCATCGTCGCCGTCCCGGGGGCTCCCGACCGGCTCGGCGCCGCCGAGATCGACGAGGCGCTGCGCGTGCAGCTCGGGCGGCTGAACGTCGCCGAGGCCGACGGGGCGCTGCGTCAGCTGACCGAGGGCACGGCGGGCCGGGTCGAGCGCGACCTCGCGGCGATCGCCCGTGAGGCGGCGGATGGCGCGGTCGAGGTGTTCTGGTTCGACTTCACGACCTCGGTGAACGGCACGCTCGACCGCGAGTCGGGTGCGATCGAGTTCGCGAGCGGGCACGGGGCCGATGAGCAGCTCAGCGACGGCACCCATGCCGGCGACCTGCTGCCGCAGCTCGCACTGCTCGTGATGTCGAAGGGCGGCAAGGTCGTCACGGTGCGCAGCGACGACCTCGACGGCACGGTGTGGTCGGGTCCGGCGATGGCCGAGTTGCGGTTCGCGCTGGCCTAGGGAGCTGCCGCGTCAGCTCCGCGCGGCGGTGACCCGCGTCAGCGTCGCGCGGCGGCGACCCGCGTCAGCGCCGCGCGGCGGCGACCCGCTCGCGCAGCGGGAGCACGAATCCATCGCGCCAGCGGAAGCGGATGACGACCTGCTGCGCGTGCGCGTCCTCGATCATCGCCTCGACGTTCGTCTCGGTGAGCACGGGCGGCCGGTCGCCGGTGGGCGGCGTCTCGCGGAGTTCGAGCCAGAGGCTCTCGGGGTGGGGCACGACGCCGGGATTCGCGGCGACGAGTTCGATGGTCCAGCCCGGGCTCGCGCAGAGCCCGTAGCCGGAGACGAGGATGAGTCGGGTGTCGGTGGTCTCGATGACGATCGCCTCGAAGTCGGCGGCAGAGTATTCGCAGTGCTGCAGTCCGTTCATTCGACCGAACGTACCGGGCGAAATCTGAGGCTACCTCAGTGCTGGCGCTGAGTTCGACGGTCGGGGTTCCACGGAGGGCGGGCGCGAACGGCTGAGCCCGTCGGCGACCATATGGTGGAACCCATGCGATTCGGAATGTTCGTTCCCCAGGGTTGGCGTCACGACCTCGTCGGCATCGAGCCGGCCGAGCACTGGCAGACGATGCGCTCGCTCGCCGAGTACGCCGATGCCCCCGACTCGGCATGGGAGTCGATCTGGGTCTACGACCACTTCCACACCGTGCCGCGGGCTTCGGAGACCGAGGCGACCCACGAGGCGTGGAGCCTCATGGCCGCGTACGCCGCTTCGACCTCGCGCGTGCGGCTCGGCCAGATGTGCACGTGCATGAGCTACCGCAACCCCGCCTACCTCGCGAAGGTCGCCTCGACGGTCGATCACGTCTCGGGCGGTCGCCTCGAGATGGGCATCGGCGGCGGCTGGTACGAGCACGAGTGGCGCGCGTACGGCTACGGCTTCCCGTCGATCCCCGAGCGGCTCGGGCGCCTTCGCGAGGGCGTCGAGATCATGCACCAGGCGTGGACGACCGGCAGCGCGACGCTCGACGGAACCTACTACCAGGTCGACGGCGCCGTCGTGCAGCCGCAGCCGGTGCAGCCGGGCGGCATCCCCTTCTGGATCGCCGGCGGCGGCGAGAAGGTGACCCTCCGCATCGCGGCGAAGTACGCCTCGTACACGAACTTCACGGGCACGCCCGAGGAGTTCGCGCACAAGAGCGAGGTGCTGCGTGCGCACTGCGAGAACCTCGGCACCGACTTCGAGGCGATCACCCGGTCGTCGAACTTCAACACGGTGGTCGGCGTCGACGAAGCGGACGTCGCGCGGCGCCTGGCCGTCATCGAGGCGAGGGTCGCTCCGTTCCTCGGCCCCGAGAAGACCGCCGCCTACATCGCGGACTTCCATTCCCCGAACGCCGCCGTCGGCACCCCGGCCGAGGTGGCGGCGAAGCTCGCCGAGCGGCGCGAACTCGGCCTCGGGTACGCGATCCACTACTTCCCCGAAGCGGCCTACGACCGCTCCGGACTCGAGCTCTTCACGGCAGAGGTCGTGCCCGCGCTGCGGTGACCCACGCGCCGGTGGAGCCGTCGTCGCTCGCGTGCCAGCCGCTCGCCGGTCGGGCGACGCCCGCGTCGTCGGTGACCGCCGCGTAGGGCAGCGCCAGCAGGTCGCCGGCCTCGAGGTCGCCCGGCAACGCGATCGGCGCCGGCGCGGAGCATCCGCTCGCCGCACTGAGCGTCGTCGGCACCGCGCGTGCCACCGAGGCGCGCCCGAGGAGCCGGGCCTCTGCCCACACCGGGTCGAGCGCCGAGAGGTCGCCGTCGATCACGACCTTGCGGCCGCCTCGCGTGGATGCCTCGAGCACTCGCACCACGGCGACGCCCGTGTGCATCGTGGTCGAGGGGACCCGGCCGCCGGTGCCGGGCTCGACCGCACGGCCGAGGTGCACGGCGGGAGTGCCGCACAGCTCGGCGAGGCGCAGGAGCGACACGCCGCCCACGGCGACGTCGGTGGTCGTGACGCTGGTCGCCTCCGGCCACCGATCCATCGAGATGGGGTCGGGGATCGAACGCCGAAGCGTCGGCAGGATGCGCGTGAGCGTCATCGGCCGTCCGCCTTCGCGGAAGCGCCGTCTCGGTGTCCGAGACCCGCAATCGGGTCGGTGATCGGAGGCATGCCTCAGTTCTACGCCCGGAGTCGGCGTCGTTCCCGTTTGTTACGCGATCCGAACGCCGAGCGCCGGTTCACTCATGCGCTGCTTACGCGGCGACGGCCTCGTCGAGCTTCGCCGAGAGCTCGGCGTCGGTCGGCTCGGTGAAGTGCGTGCCGTCGGGGAAGACGACCACCGGGATCTGCGTGCGGCCGCTGATCGCCTTGGCGCGGTCGGCGCCGTCGGCGACGGTCTCGAGGTCGACGTACTCGTAGTCGACGCCGCGCGCGTCGAGGAGGCGCTTCGAGCGGCGGCAGTCGCTGCACCACTCGGCGCCGTACATCGTGACGCGGGCGGGGTTCAGGTCCGTGGCAGGGGAAGTCATACCCATAACCTACGTGGGTACCCTGTCCGTTATTCCCAGCTTCACGAGAACAGGTCGTTCCGCCGTCTGCGCGCCGAGAACAGGTGGGAGCGGTCGCTCGTGGCGTCGAGTTCCTGTTTCGGTGAGACGAGCGTGGTGGCAGACTCGGGCGCATGCGATTCGAGACGACGATGTCCCAGGTCGGCAACAACACCGGCATCGAGGTGCCGCCCGACGTGATCGAGGCGCTCGGGGCGGGCAGGAAGCCCCCGGTCGTCGTGGTCGTGAACGGCTACGAGTACCGCAGCACCGTCGCGGTCATGGGCGGCCGGTTCATGATCTCGTTCAGCTCCGACAAGCGAGCGGCGACGGGCATCGGCGGCGGCGACCCGATCGTCGTCGATGTCGAGGTCGACACGGCTCCGCGCACGGTCGAGGTGCCGGCCGACCTGGCGGCGGCGCTCGACGGTGCAGGTGCGCGTGCGGCCTTCGACGCGCTCTCGCCGAGCGCGAGGAAGGCGCATGTCACGGCGGTCGAGGGTGCGAAGGCCGCCGAGACCCGGCAGCGCCGCATCGACGGCATCGTGGCGAAGCTCGGCTGACGCGTCAGCCGCGCACGGGCGTGAGCGACGGGTCGCCGACGAGTCTCACGAACGCGCTGAGCTGCGCGACGCCGTCGGGCGTGTACGGCAGGGCATCGAGCAGGCCCGGCGAGTAGAGCAGGTACGCCGCCCACTTCGCCCGGGAGATCGCCACGTTCAGTCGGTTCTTCAGGAGGAGGAACTCGACGCCGCGCGGCGCGGCCGCCGCCGAGGACGCGGCGAGCGAGACGATCGCGACCACGGCCTCTTGACCCTGGAACTTGTCGACCGTGCCGACCGGCACCTCGGTGAGCCCGGCCGCGTCGAGCGCGGCCCGCACCTCGGTGAGCTGGGCGTTGTAGGGCGTCACGACGATGAGGTCGCGTTGCGTGAGCGGGCGAGCGGATGCCGCGCCCGGCGCAGTGTCGTTCGGAACCCCGTCTTCGACCCAGTCGCGCTCGAGCAGGGAGTGCGCCAGGTCGACGACGGCGAGCGCCTCTTCGGGCGACGAGGTCGTGTTGCCGAAGTGCTCGATGGGCAGGGCCGTGAGGCCGGGGAGGACGCCCTCGAGCGAGCGACGGGAGGCCACGGGGTGCGAGTGCAGCTCGCCCTCGTAGGAGAGGCGCGACACGGGCTCGGCGACGGCAGGGTGCATGCGCCGGCTCTCGGCGAGGAAGTAGCCGAACTCGACGGGCAGCACGTCGTGGCCGTCGCTGATCCAGCCGAGCGCCGAGGTGTCGATCGGTTCGGGATGGTTGCCCTGGCTCACCTGCGGCAGCTGCTGCGGGTCGCCGAGCAGCAGCAGGTTGCGCGCGCCGACCGCTGAGGCGATGGTCGAGGCGAGCGAGAACTGGCCCGCCTCGTCGATGACGAGCAGGTCGAGCGAGCGGCGCGGCACGCGGTTGTCGTTCGAGAAGTCCCACGCGGTGCCGCCGATGACGTATCCCGAGGTCTCGTGCGCGGCCGTGTACTCGGCGACGCCGTTCTTCGGGATGAAGGTGTACCCGTGGTCGCCGGGCTCCTTCTGGTCTTTCGGGGCCTTCGCGACGAGCTCGGGATCGAGGCCCGCGCGCACGACGGCGTCGAGCACGTTCTCGACCACGGCGTGCGACTGGGCGACGACGCCGATCTTCCACGCGTGGCGCCCGACGAGCTCGGTGATCACATGGGAGGCGAGGTAGGTCTTGCCCGTGCCGGGCGGGCCCTGCACCGCGAGGTACGAGTCGTCGAGGTCGCGGAGGGAGGCCGTGACGGCCGCGACGTAGTCGTGATCGGCGCCGAGGGGCACGAGGCCGGAACCGCTGCGCGTGCGCGGCGGGATGCGTCGCAGCACGTCGACCGAGGGGTTCTCGGGCCAGCGCGGGAAGGCGCGGTCGAGCTGCTGCGCCCACTCGAGGATCGCGCCCTGCTGGCGACCGGCCTGCGGGGGCGTTCCGGGCGCGAGGGCGAACGGCAGTTCGTGCCAGAGGACTCCGGCCACCGCGGTCTCCTCGATGAGCACGCCGTCGTCGAACACCTCGAGCACCCGCACCGAGTGCCACGCCCGCGACCCGGGCCGCAGCGAGTGGCTCGGGAACGGCGCCGGCGGTTCGTAGAGCGCGATCGGTTCACCGCCGACGCTGAACTTCGACCCCGGTGCGATGCGGCCGCGCAGGCGAACGTGCCGCCGGTCGACGCGGTGGTGGTCTTCGCGGTACCAGCGCTGCACCACGCCGGAGGTCGCCGGGTCGACGACGAGCACGTCGCGGTGGTCCTCCCAGGCCTCGAGCGGCTGCTCGACGCGGAAGTAGTGCGACCACCAGAAGCTCTTCGCCTCGCGGTCGTGGTAGTCGATCGCGGCCGCCGCCAGGGCGAGTGCGGTGTGGTCGGCGTCGCGATCGGGGTCGTCGGGCGGCCCGGCGACGGACTGCAGGTGCACGGCGAGGGGCGTGGGTTCGTAGACCTTGCCCGCGGCCTTGGCCGCCTCGACGATGAGCGATTCGGGCACGGGGTCGACGCCGGCGTCGCGCGCGAGCCCGAGCAGCCAGTCGCGCAGGCGCAGCGTCGAGACGCAGTCGTAGCGGTTGTAGTCGGCGAGGTCGTCGAGCACGTACTGGGCGGCCGCGGCTCCGGAGAGGCCGGTGACCGGGTCGGTCTCGCCCGTCGCCGCGAGCTCGCGCGCCCGCACGTACTCGAGGATCGAGTCGCCGCCCGACTTCACGTCGGCCTCGCGCAACTCGGTGCCCATGTAGAGCGGCTCGAGCTTCTTGATCGAGTACGAGCGACTGCCGACGCGCACCGCGCGCTTGACGATCGGGTAGAGGTCGACGAAGACGCCGTCGGCGAGCAGCTGGTCGACGGCTGCCTCGCCGACGCCGTGACGAGCGGCCATCGAGAGCAGGTGCGTGCGTTCGTAGCTCGCGTAGTGGTAGATGTGCATGTGCGGGTGGGCGGCCCGGCGCAGCGCCACGAGTTCGAGGAACTGCACGAGCGCGACCCGCTCCTCGGCGAAGGAGTGCGCCCAGAGCGGCGTGAACTGCTCGGCGTTGTCGACCATGCCGAAGAGGTAGTCGAGGCCCCAGTCGTCGGCCGCGCCCTCGGTGTAGAGCGGGTCGCCCTCGAAGTCGAAGAACAGGTCGCCCGCGTCGGGCTCGGGGATCGCGGCGAGCGACGCGGCGTCCCGCACGACGACGGGCGGCGGCAGCGGCGGGTCGTCGGGGGAGCGGAGGCCCGAAGCATCCGCCGCGAGCTCGGCACTCTCAGCCTCGAGCTGCAGGCGCGCCTGCACCCGCAGGTTCTCGATCGTCGCGTCGAGCACCCCGGGCACGGGCCCGAACGATGCCGCGAGCTCGTCGATCGTCGTGATGCCCGCGTCGTGCAGGGCGGCCCGCTGCGTGACCCGGAGGCCGGCGACGAGCAGCACGTCGCGGTGCGCCTGCACCTCGAGATCGCACGTCGGGCAGCGCCCGTCGAGGGCGTAGCGCGGGTCACTCCACTCGACCGGCCCGTCTTCGAGGAGGCGGTCGGCGACGATCTGCTCGAGCCGCTCCCGGCGCAGCCGGTAGACGGGGGCGATGTCGTCGAGGCGGTGCACGCTCGTGGTGCCGTCGCCGAGCAGCAGTTCGACGGTGTCGGCGCAGGGCACGCCGGTGCGCTCGAGCTGTTCGGCGTAGGCGGCGAGCTGGAGCAGAGCGGTCACCCTGGCCCGGCGG
Source organism: Agromyces sp. NPDC056965 (assembly GCF_042673425.1). Classification (NCBI taxonomy): domain Bacteria; kingdom Bacillati; phylum Actinomycetota; class Actinomycetes; order Micrococcales; family Microbacteriaceae; genus Agromyces; species Agromyces sp. NPDC056965. The sequence goes on from NZ_JBHURI010000001.1 coordinate 114,984, forward strand.
GCGAGCTTGGAGTCTTGGACGAGGTACCGGCCGTCGGGCTGGCGCACGATGAAGTCGGCGAAGCCGATGAAGCCCTCGTCGGCGAACGTCGCCTGGAAGACGACCGGGGCTCCCGCCGCGAACGCCGCCTGCGTGGCCTCGACGGCCGCGGCGACCGCCGCCGGGTCGCGCACATCGGGGCGCTCGATCTCGACGACGCCGTCGCCGAGGGCGGCGCGGTAGTCGTCGAGCACCCGCAGCTCGTGCTGGTCGCCGAGGCGGCCCGAGCGCTCGAGCATCGCGTCTTCGGGGTCGGGCACCTTCTCGATGCGGCCGAGCTTCGCGTCGAGCGCCCGGAGGAAGGCGAACTCGCACTCGGAGGCCTTCTTCAGGTCGCTCGCACTCGTGACGACCGAACCGTCAACCAGGTACATCGGGCTCCTTCGGGTCGTCGTGATCCCACGCTATCCGGGCCCGCCGACATCAACGGGGTGCGAGCGCGCCGGGTCGGAGCCCCAGTAGTCCCTCGACGCTCCGGGTCGTCAGGGCGTCGCGTTCGCCGGCGCCGTCCCACCGCACGAGCGCCTGCGCATTGAGGCCGTCGATCATGCCGAGCAGCTGCCATGCGGCGGCCGCCGCGTCGACGGGGCCGAAGTCGCCGGACGCGACGCCGTCGTCGATGACGCCCACGATGACCGACTGCCACGCGTCCATGCGGTGCCGCACGCTCGCGGCGAGCGACTCGTTGCGCCGGCCGAGCGCCCAGGCCTCGACCCAGACGACGGTCACGTCTTCGCGCGATCCGTCGAGCAGGGTGCCGATGAGGGCTGACAGGCGTTCCGGCGGAGTCCGCCGCTCGGCGACGAGCGCGCCGACCTCCTCGATCTCGACGGCGACGATCGCGTCGAACGTCTCGGCGATGAGGGCGTCCATGCTCGGCTGGTAGTGCGCCACGAGGGCGGGCGTCACGCCGGCGCGGGCGGCGACGGCGCGCAGCGTCACGGCGGCGAGTCCCTCTTCGAGCGCCAGCGCCCTGGCTGCGACCGCGATCTCGGTGCGCCGCTCGGCGGGGGGCTTGCGCGCGGCTCGCGCGCGGGGCGTGCTTGACATGGTGCGCTCAGTCTATGTACCTTCAGGTCAGTTATTGATCATTTGATCAATAACTATCGACGGATGCCGCTCGGCACGGCCGACGCACCGACGCGACGCACGGAGGAACCGATGAGCTGGCGCATGCCGTCCGAGACCGCACCCCACGAGCGCACCTGGATGGCGTTCCCGGTCGAGGTCAACCTCGCCGACGTGACGCCGGAGGGCGTCGAGCGCACCTTCGCCGCCTGGGCGGCGGTCGCGAACGCGATCACCGAGTTCGAGCCCGTCTCGATCCTCGTCGACCCGAGCGAGCTCGATCGTGCCCGAGCCCTGCTCGACCCGGCCGTCGAGATCGTCGAATGCCCGGTCGACGAGTCCTGGATGCGCGACCACGGCCCCACCTTCGTCGTCGACGACGAGCGCCCCGGCGTGCTCGGCGCCGTCGACTGGACCTTCAACGGCTGGGGCGCCCCGGCATGGGCGCACTGGGAGAAGTCGGCCGAGCACGCCCGCTTCGTCGCCGAGCGCGTGGGCGCCGAGCTCGTCTCGAGCGCACTCGTGAACGAGGGCGGCGGCATCCACGTCGACGGCGAGGGCACGGTGCTGCTCACCGAGACCGTGCAGCTCGACCCGCGCCGGAACCCCTATGCCGACCAGCGCCGCGTCGAGGCCGAGATGGCCCGCACGATCGGTGCCTCGAAGGCGATCTGGCTGCCGCGCGGCCTCACCCGCGACTACGACGAGTTCGGCACCAACGGACACGTCGACATCGTCGCGACCCTCACCTCGCCCGGCCAGGTGCTCGTGCACTCGCAGCGCAACCCCGAGCACCCCGACTTCGAGGTCAGCCGCGAGATCGTCGCGCTGCTCGCCGAGGCGACGGATGCCGCGGGGCGCACCCTCGAGGTCACCGAGATCCCCGCGCCGTCGACGATCCGCGACGACGAGGGCTTCGTCGACTACAGCTACGTCAACCACCTGGTCGTGAACGGCGGCATCATCGCCTGCGGCTTCGGCGACGACGAGGCGGATGCCGCGGCGCGCGAGATCCTCGAGGCCGCCTACCCCGGCCGGCGCGCGGTGACGGTCGACGCACGCGAGATCTTCGCCGGCGGCGGCGGCATCCACTGCATCACCCAGCAGCAGCCGGCGGTCGCCCGATGAGCGGCTTCGACGTCGTCGAGGCCTCGATCGCAGGGCTCCGCGCCGCGCTCGAGTCGGGTCGCGTCACGGCCGTCGAACTGCTCGACGCCTACCTCGCGCGCATCGCGGCCTTCGACGGGCCCGAGACGCCGACCGCGCTGAACGCGCTCGTCGTGATGAACCCCGGCGCCCGCGCCGACGCCGAGGCATCCGATGCCCGCCGGGCTCGCGGCGAGACCCTCGGCCCGCTCGACGGCATCCCGTACACGGCGAAGGACAGCTACCTCGCCGCGGGCCTGACCGCGGCGGCCGGCTCGCCCGCGTTCGAGCACCTCGTCGCCCAGCGCGACGCCTTCACGATCGAGCGCCTGCGCGGCGCCGGCGCCGTGCTCATCGGCCTCACGAACATGCCGCCGATGGCGAACGGCGGCATGCAGCGCGGCGTGTACGGCCGCGCCGAGAGCCCGTACAACGCCGAGTACCTCACCGCCGCCTTCGGCTCGGGGTCGTCGAACGGCTCGGGCACGGCGACCGCGGCGTCCTTCGCGGCGTTCGGCCTGGGTGAGGAGACGTGGTCGTCGGGCCGCGCTCCCGCCTCGAACAACGGCCTCTGCGCGTACACGCCCTCGCGCGGCGTCATCTCGGTGCGCGGCAACTGGCCGCTCGTGCCCACGATGGACGTCGTCGTGCCGCACACGCGCACGATGGCCGACCTCTTCGAGGTGCTCGACGTGATCGTCGCCGACGACGCAGAGACGCACGGCGACTTCTGGCGGGTGCAGCCGTGGATCGAGATCCCCGCGGCATCCGCGGTTCGGCCCGTCTCGTATCCCGAGCTGGCGACGGCCCCTGCACCGGATGGCGCGGCCGCGCGCCCCCTCGCGGGCGCCCGCATCGGCGTGCCGCGCATGTACGTGAACGCCGACCCCGAGGCCGGCACCGCCGAGCCCGGCCGAACGCCCGGCATCGGCGGGGCGACCGGGCAGCGCATCGAGACCCGCGCCTCGGTGATCGAGCTCTGGGAGGCGGCCCGCCGCGATCTCGAGGCAGCAGGAGCGGAGATCGTGCTCGTCGACTTCCCGGTGGTGTCGAACTACGAGGGCGACCGCCCTGGCGCACCCACGATCGAGACCCGCGGGCTCGTGAGCCCCGCCTACCTGCACCGCGAGATCGTCGATCTCTCGGCCTGGTCGTGGAACGACTTCCTCGACGCCAACGGCGACCCCGCGCTGAACTCGCTCGCGCAGGTCGACGGCGAGCGCATCTTCCCGCAGCCCGATGGCGCCCTGCCCGACCGGTACGACGGGTTCGACGACGACATCGTCGGGTACCCCGGGTGGGTGCGTGCGCACCCCGGCGCGACGTTCGCCGACATGCCCGAGCTCGAGGCCGGGCTCCGCGGACTCGAGGAGACGCGGCGCGTCGACCTCGAGCAGTGGATGGACGGGGTCGGCCTCGACGCCGTCGCCTTCCCGGCGGTCGCCGACGTCGGACCCGCCGACATGGACGTGAACGAGGCATCCGCCGATCTCGGCTGGCGCAACGGCGTCTGGGTCGCGAACGGCAACATGGTGCCGCGCCACCTCGGCATCCCGACCGTCACGGTGCCGATGGGCGTCATGCGCGACATCCGGATGCCGGTGGGCCTCACCTTCGCCGGACGCGCCTACGACGACTCGGCGCTGCTCGCGCTCGCCGCGGCGTTCGAGGCGCTGCCGACCCCGACCGCGCGCCGCGTGGCGCCGCCGCGCACCCCGTCGCTCTGAGCGGGGCGCGGCGCCCGGTCGCCCGGCGCCGCCCGGGTTAGTCTGACGCCATGGCGGTCAGTCGGAGCCGTACGGCGGTCTACGCGCGTCGGCGCAAGCGTCGCATGGCGCAGCACACGCACGACCTCAGTGACGAGCAGTGGGCCGCGCTCACAGCGGAGTGGCAGGGCTGCGCGTACTGCGGCGCGAGCGACCGCCCGCTGCAGCGCGACTGCGTGCAGCCCATCTCCCGCGGCGGCCGGTACACGCTCGGCAACGTCGTGCCGGCGTGCGGCTCGTGCAACGCGAGCAAGTCCAATGACGAGGTGACCTCGTGGCTCCGGCGGAAGAAGCTCGACGAGCGCGCCTTCCTGCTGCGGCACCACGAGGTCGGCGCAGCGCTGGCGCTGCGGTTCCCGGCAGGGGATGCCGCGGCGGACCGACCCTCGTGAAGGTCGCCGTGCTCAGTGCTCCACGACGGGCTCGCGCATCGGCGTGACACCGCGCCGCAGGGTGACCACGAGGTCGATCGCGACGATCACCATGATGCCCACGAGGCAGAGGCGCACCACGCCGTCGGTGGCGGGCGCCGTGAAGATGGGACCTGCCGCGAGGCACCAGGTCAGCAGCACGAGCCAGGCGGCGTCGCTCACGACGGAGATCAGCCGGGTCGTGCGGGTCGACCGACCGGCCACGAGCTCCGCGAAGACGACGCCGAAGCCCACGGCCCAGAGCACGAGCACCCACGGCGCCCGCCACTGCAGGAACTCGGGGTCGAACGCGAAGGCGTCGAGCAGCGGCTGCGGCAGGCCCGGTGCGAGCTGGGGGAGCCATGGCAGTGCGATCAGCACGGTGGCGCCGAGCATCCAGAAGGCGAGGGCGAGCACGAGCCCCGGTCGGTTGACGCGGTCGCGGTCGAGCACCTGCGGGCGGATCCGTCGCGCGGCGGATGCCCCGGCCGGTGCCGACTCGGCCGCCCACTCCATGGGTGCGGAAGGCCCCGCCGGGGAGTCGGCCTCACCCCGCTTGTGGCGGATCGCGGCCGCGATGATCGTGAACGTGATCAGGAACCCGGGCCACCAGAACGCGCCGAGGCCCCAGGTGAGCCACCAGGCGGGCAGCGGCGCCCACCATGCGCCGGCGACGCCGGCCGACGCCGCCCAGGCGGCGATGGTCGGGTCGAGGTAGGCCGCCGGCAGCGTGATCGCCCACTGCAGGGCGACACCGCCGAGCGCGATCCAGGCGAACCGCGGCGCATCCGCCGGGCGGATGATCGTGAAGCCCGCCGGGCGGTAGCGGTCGGCCACGTCCTGCGGGCGGCCGAAGGCGCCGAGCAGTGCCAGTGCCATCGCCTCGTCGGCCGGGCGGCCGGCGTCTTCGGTGCGGCCCGCGAGCTCCTCGCGGAGCAGTGAGCGCAGTTCGAAGCCGACATCCGCTCGCTGACGTCGGGGGAGTCGACCGACGACGTCGCTCACGTAGCTCTCGATGATGACGTTCGGGTCCATCTCAGCTCTCCTCGTTCAGCAGGCGACCGACGACCGAGGTCAGCGAACCCCATGCCGTGGTCAGATCCCGGTAGCTCGCGGCACCTTCGGGGCTCAGCGTGTAGTAGCGGCGGGGCGGTCCGTCGTCGATGCGCCACTCGGAGGCGAGCAGCCCCTGCCCCTCGAGTCGGCGCAGCAGCGGATACAGCGTGCCCTCCTCGATCGGCATGCCGCGCTCGGCGAGTGCCTGGCGCAGCGAGTAGCCGTACTGCGCGGTGCGCAACTGCGAGAGCACCGCCAGCACGAGCACGCCCTTGCGCAGATCCTGCTCGAGCTTGCCCGACTGTTCGGGGCGACCCTCTACCATGCGCGCCACACTACATAGAGCCGCACAGTATGTCAAGAGGCGTGTCTCGCAGTTCTCGGGCACCGAAACGTCGCAAATGGCGGCTTGCACGCCCGTGCGGTCACCATCTGCGACGTTTCGATGAACTCGCGCTGGTTCGCCGCGGAGCGCGGCCGGCGAACGTCGCCCGGTCGGAGGGGCGCGAGCGGGTCAGCGCACCTCGACCGTGACCTCGTCGAGGCCGGTCGCACCGTCGGGCACGACGCCCTGTCGCTTCGCCGTCTGCACCTCGCCGTCGGCGCCGAGGGCGCGCACCCGAACGGTGTGCGAACCGGTCGAGGCATCCGGCCACTCGTACTTCCACTGCACCCACGTGTCATCGCTGATCGCCGTCGCAAGCTCTGCGGTGCGCCACTCGCCGTCGTCGATCTGCACCTCGACGCCCGCGATGCCGACGTGCTGGTGCCAGGCGACGCCCGCGAGCACGGCCGAGTCGGGGGAGACCGACTGGCCCTGGCGCGGCACGTCGATGCGCGAGGAGATCTTGATCGGACCCCGTTCGCCCCAGCCGCGATCGGTCCAGTACGCGGATGCCGCGTCGAACCGGGTCACCTCGAGGTCGACGACCCACTTCGTCGCCGAGACGTAGCCGTAGAGCCCGGGCACGACCATCCGCACCGGGAAGCCGTGTTCGGTGGGCAACGGCTCGCCGTTCATGCCGACGGCGAGGATCGCGTTGCGGTCGTCCTGCAGCACCTCGAGCGGGGTCGATGCCGTGAATCCGTCGATGCTGCGCGAGAGCACCATGTCGGCATCGGCCGACGGGCCCGCCCGCTCGAGCAGCTCGCGGATCGGGTAGCCGAGCCAGACGGCGTTGCCGATGAGACCGCCGCCGACCTCGTTCGACACGCACGCGAGGGTCGTGATGCTCTCCTCGAGGGGGAGTGCGAGCAGTTCGTCCCAGGTGAGCGTGACCTCGCGATCGACGAGTCCGTGGATGCGCAGGCTCCAGTCGGCGGGGTCGACCGCCGGCACGGCCAGGGCGGTGTCGATGCGGTAGAACTCGGCGTTCGGCGTGACGATCGGGGCGAGGCCGTCGATGCCGAGCTCGGCCCCCGCCGGCACCGTCGCCGTCGTCGCAGCGGTCGGCAGGCGGATGGCATCGCGCACTGCGGTCACCGCGCGGGCGCCCGCCTGCAGGGCGTAGCCGCCGAGTGCGGCGAGCGCACCGAGCGCGACGGCGCCGCCCGCCCAGCCGAGGAAGCGGCGCCGGTCGACGGAGGCAGCGGCCGCGGGCGTCGCCGGGGCCACCGGGGCCGCCGGAGTCGCCGCAGCCGGGGCCGGGGCCGGGGTCGGGGCCGGGTCCGCGGCCGTCGCCGGGGCGAGCTTCTTCAGCAGGAAGGTCAGCGTGATCATCGCCGCGACGGCGGCCACGGCCGAGGGCACGATCGCGAGCATGGAGGCGTTGGCCCGGCTCGCCGCGGCGACCGCGCCGACGACGCCGACGGCCCCGACCACGACCATGCCCCACGGCGGGCGCCGTGCTTCGAGCACTCCCGCCGCGCCGGCCACGGTGAGCAGCACGAGGCCGATGCCCACGAGGAGCGCCGCCTTGTCACCCGTGCCGAAGAGGGCGATCGCGGTGTCCTTCGCCCAGGGCGGCGCGAGATCGATGAGCAGGGAGCCGACCACCACGACGGGACTCGACGCGGGCGCCACGACGGCAGCGACCAATTGGCCGACGCCGAGTCCGAGGGCGACGGATGCCACGCCCGCCGCGGCGGGCAGCACCCATCCCCGGGCGGGGCCGCGCGTCTCGGGCATGGGCACAGCGTACGCCCGGCGGGCTCCGGCGAGCTGAGCGGCATCCGCTCTGCATGTGATCATCCGCCCTGCCGGATGTCGCCGCCTCGTGTCAGAATCGTGAGTCGCGGGCGGGCGCCCGCACCGAGGGGAGCAGCCGAATGACCGCGACCGACCAGACCATCAGCGAGCGCAGCACCGACGAGCGCGGCACCGAGCGTCACATCGCCGACGCGCACGACGTCATCGAGGTGCGTGGGGCGCACGAGAACAACCTGCAGGGCATCTCGCTCGACATCCCGAAGCGACGGCTCAGCGTCTTCACCGGGGTCTCGGGCTCCGGCAAGTCGAGCCTCGTGTTCGGCACGATCGCCGCGGAGTCGCAGCGGCTCATCAACGAGACGTACTCCACGTTCATCCAGTCGTTCATGACGACGCAGCCCCGGCCCGAGGTCGACAGCCTGCGCAACGTCTCCGCCGCGATCATCGTCGACCAGGAGCGCATGGGCGCGAACTCCCGATCGACCGTGGGCACCGCGACCGACGCGTATGCGCTGCTCCGCATCCTCTTCTCCCGGCTCGGCCAGCCCTACGTCGGCCCGAGCTTCCACTTCAGCTTCAACGTTCCGGCGGGCATGTGCCCGCGATGCGAGGGCACGGGAGAGGTCAACGACCTCGACCTCGACGAGCTCTTCGATCGCGACAAGTCGCTCGCCGAGGGCGCCCTCACGATCCCCGGCTACACGGCCGACGGCTGGATGGTGCGCATCTTCACCGAGTCCGGATTCCTCGACCCCGACAAGAAGATCCGCGACTACACCGAGGCCGAGCTGCACGACTTCCTCCACAAGGAGTCGACCAAGGTCAAGGTGCAGGGCATCAACATGACCTACGAGGGCCTCGTGCCGAAGCTCCAGAAGAGCCTCCTCTCCAAAGACCGCGACGCCATGCAGCCGCACATCCGCGCCTTCGTCGATCGCGCGGTGACCTTCACGGCCTGCCCCGAGTGCGGCGGAGCGCGCCTCAACCGAGAGGCCCTCTCGTCGAAGATCAAGGGCATCAACATCGCGGATGCCTCGTCGATGCAGATCTCCGACCTCGCGAGCTGGATCGCCGACATCGACGACCCGAGCGTCGGCCCGCTCATCGCGAACCTGCGGCAGAACGTCGACTCCTTCGTCGAGATCGGCCTCGGCTACCTCAGTCTCGACCGCCCGTCTGGCACCCTCTCGGGCGGAGAGGCCCAGCGCGTCAAGATGATCCGCCACATCGGGTCGGCGCTCACCGACGTCACCTACGTGTTCGACGAGCCGACGGTCGGCCTCCACCCGCACGACATCCAGCGCATGAACCGGTTGCTGCTGCAGCTGCGCGACAAGGGCAACACCGTGCTCGTCGTCGAGCACAAGCCCGAGGTCATCGAGATCGCCGACCACATCGTCGACCTCGGCCCCGGTGCGGGCTCGCGCGGCGGGCAGATCTGCTTCGAAGGCGACCTGCCGGGGCTGCGCGCCTCCGACACGCTCACGGGCCGCCACCTCGACCACCGGGCGAAGCTCCGGGGCGAGGTGCGCACGGCTTCGAGCGCCCTCGAGATCAGGGGCGCCACGCAGCACAACCTCACCGGGGTCGACGTCGACATCCCGCTCGGGGTGCTCACCGTCGTCACGGGCGTCGCGGGCTCGGGCAAGTCCTCGCTCATCCACGGCAACGTGCCGAAGCACGACCAGGTCGTCGTCGTCGACCAGTCGCCGATCCGCGGCTCGATCCGTTCGAACCCGGCCACGTACACGGGGCTCCTCGACACGATCCGCAAGGCGTTCGCGAAGGAGAACGGCGTGAAGCCGGCGCTGTTCAGCGCGAACTCCGCGGGTGCCTGCCCCAACTGCAAGGGCATCGGCCTCGTCTTCGTCGAGCTCGGGCCGATGTCGACGGTCTCGAGCGTGTGCGAGGAGTGCGGCGGCAAGCGGTTCACGGCAGAGGTGCTCGAGTACCGCCTCAACGGGCTGAACATTGCCGAGGTGCTCGCCCTCTCGGTCGACGCGGCGCTCGAGTACCTCACCGAGAAGCCGGCCAGGGCGATCCTGCAGCGCCTCTCCGACGTGGGACTCGGCTACCTCGGCCTCGGCCAGGCGCTCAACACGCTCTCGGGCGGCGAGCGCCAGCGCCTGAAGCTCGCGATCAGCATGGCGAAGACGGGTTCGGTCTACGTGCTCGACGAGCCGACCACCGGCCTGCACCTCGCCGACGTCGACCGGCTGCTGGCGCTCCTCGACCGGCTCGTCGACGACGGCAACTCGGTCATCGTGATCGAGCACCACCAGGCCGTCATGGCGCACGCCGACTGGATCATCGACCTCGGCCCCGGCGCCGGGCGCGACGGCGGTCGCATCGTGTTCGAGGGCACGCCCCGCGCCCTCGTCGACGCCGCGGCCACCGGCGAGGCGACGCTCACGGGCACGCACCTCCGCGAGTACGTCGGCGCCTGAGCGCGGGCGTCCGCTCGCGGATTCACAGCGCAGAATCAGGTCGATCTGCTCTTCGAGCGGGCCTGCCGCCGACAGGCGTAGCGTCGATGGCATGAGCAGAACCTATGTCATCACCGGAGCAGGATCAGGCATCGGATCGGCCGCCGCGGCGCTCCTCGCGGAGCGCGGCGACCGCGTCATCGGCGTCGACCTGAAGGGCGCCGACATCACGGCCGACCTCTCGAAGCCCGAGGGGCGAGCGGATGCCGCGGCGGCCGTGATCGAGGCATCCGGCGGTCGCGTCGACGCCGTCATCGCGGCGGCCGGCATCTCGGCGCCGATCCCGCTCACCGTGGCCGTCAACTACTTCGGCGTGACCGAGTTCCTCGACGCCCTCGCACCGACGCTCGCGAAGGCCGATGCCCCGCGCATCGCCGTCGTCAGCTCGATGGCGAGCCTGCAGCCGAACTCACCCGAACTCGTCGAGGCGCTCCTCGCGGGCGACGAGGCGAAGGCGCTCGAGGTCGGCGGGGCGCTCGCCGATCAGGGGCCCGAGGCCGGCTACCTCAACTACCCGTCGTCGAAGCGCGCGCTCAGCCGCTGGGTGCGCCGCGAGTCGATCGCACCCCGCTACGCCGGGGCCGGCATCCCGGTGAACGCCGTCGCGCCCGGAACCGTCGTCACGCCGATGACCGCGCCGCTCCTCGCGACCGAGCAGGGGCGTGCGATGGTCGACGCGGCCGTGCCGATGCCGCTGAACGGCCACTCCGACGCGGTCGTGATCGCCAAGCTGCTGGCCTGGCTCACGAGCGAGGAGAACACGCACGTGACCGGCCAGACGATCTACATCGACGGCGGCGCCGACGCGACGCTCCGCGGCGACGACATCTGGAGCTGGGCCGACCCGAGCTGAGCGGGTCTTCGGCACCGCACGGGGTGACCCGCCTGGGCCCGACGACCCCGAGCTTCGCGTCACTCGTGCAGCGAGCGAGCGAAGACCGGGGTCGTCGGGCCGTCGGCCGGGATCACGGACTGACGTACGTCTGCCGCTGGATCGTCGGCTGCGGCGGCACCGCAGGAATCCAATCCGGTTCCTCGTCGGGGAACTCGTCGTCGGACGCCGCATGCACCGCTGAATCGGCCACCTCGGCCGTATCGGGCAGCGGAAGCGAGCCCAGGCGATCGACCTGCTCGGTGAGCGCGTCCAGCACCGAGCGCAACTGGATCTGCGCGACCTGCGCGTAGGTGCGCACGTACTCGATCTCGGGCATCGACGGGAGCGGGATGCTCGCCGTCGTCGTCGCCGGCTCGGACGGCGCGGCGGCTGCTGCTGCTGCGGTGCGCTCCTGCGTCTCGCGATACTGCGTGCGTGCGGTGAGCACGAGATCCCGGGCGTACTCCTCGGCGTCGGCGACCGCCTTGTCGGCGATCACCTGGGCCTGCGAGAGCAGACCGACGGCACCCAGCGTGACCTCGCGCTCGAGTTCGGCGGAGTCGGAGGTGTTGAGCCTCGTGTTCTCGGCCCGGAGTTCGGCGAGTTCGCGGCGGTCCTCTGCGAGTGCCGCCCGGACCTCGCCGATCGTACGTGCGAGATCCGCCAGGTACGCGTCCACTTCGGAGCGGTCGTATCCGCCGATCGGGCGTGAGGCGAACTTCACTGCGGTCGACTCGGGCAGGCGCGAGACGGCGGCGACGAGGCCGCCTTCGGGTGCCGGCGGTTCCGGGATCCGGAGTTCGTCTTCCTCGTCCCTAGTTGTCATCGGGCACTTCCCATCGGTTCTTCCACGAGCGGCGACGGCTGCGGATCACGCAGTCCGTCCTCATCGAGCGTGGCGAACAGTTCGAAACGGATGTCGGGCGACGGCACACCGAGCTCCCGCAGCCGGGAGGCGGTGTGGCGCACCATGGACGGCGACCCGCAGATCATCGCGAGGGCGCCGGGGATGACGCCGGCCTCGACGACCGCGTCGCTCACGAGGCCCGTGCGACCGGGGTAGCTCGGGTCGTCGGACACGACGGGCGTATAGCTGAACCACGGCCGACCGGTCAGGCTCTGCATCAGGCGGTTCTCGTACAGGTTCCACGGAACTCGAGCGCCGTGGAACAGGTGCACGCGCGGAGCGTCTCCGGTCGCCTGCCACTGCAGGTCGATGCGTTCCAGATGCGCACGGAGCGGGGCCAGGCCGGTTCCGCCGGCGATCATGACGAGGTCGCGAGCGCGGTCGGCGTCGTCGAGTGTCAGCTCCTGCCCGACCGCTGAGCCCAGCCGCAGTACGTCACCCGCCTTCAGCCGCCGCACCACGGCGCCCGAGACCGGCCCGCCCGGCACCAGCTGCACGTGGAACTCGATCGTGCCGTCCTGCCGTGGCGCGTTGGCCGGGCTGTAGTACCGCCACAGCCGCGGCGCGTAGGGCGTCTCGACCGCGAACGACTGCCCCGGCTCGAACGCGAGGTCGGGTTCGGGGCGCACGTGCACGATCGCGACGTCCATGCTGCGGCGCTCGACGCCGATGACGTGTCCGGCCCACGACGCCGGACTGCTCAGCTCCGACTCCTCGGCGGCCTGGACCATCGCGGTCGCGATGACGCCGTACGCGGCCGCCCAGTCCGCGGCGAGCTCAGGGGTCCAGAGCTCGCCGAGGAAGTGCTTCAACGTGGTGAGGAGTGAGAGCCCGACCGCGTCGTAGTGCTCGGCGATGACCTCGAACCGCCGGTGATCGCGGCCGAGCTGCTGGATGAACGCGGTCACCTCGTCGAGCTGGTCGACGTTGGAGACGATGCGCCCGAGCGCGCCGACGAGCCGGTCGCGCTGGGTGGCCATCGCGACCGGGAACATCGCCCGGACCTCGGGGTGCGTGTAGAAGAGGTGCGAGTAGAAGAAGAGCGGCACCTCGTCGCCGAGCGTCTCGGCCAGCGACCAGGTGTGCTTCAGCGCAGCGGTGTCCACGCCGTCAGTCTTGCGTCGCGCTGACCTCGACGATGTCGGGTTGGGTCGCGGCGACGGCGGTCACGGTGCGGTCGACGATCTCGGCAGGAACGCCGGCCTCGGTCAGCGCGGCGATCAGGTGCTCGGCGACGGCGCCGAACTCCTCCGCCGTGATGCCCATGTTCGCGTGGGCCGCACGCAGGTCGCGTCCTTCGTAGGCGACCGGCCCGCCCATGACCTGGGAGACGAGCGCGACCTGGTGTCGCTTGAGTCGGACCATCTCGATGCCCTCGAAGTGCTTCAGCAGTCGGTCGTCGCCGAGCACCAGCTCGTAGAACCGGTTGACGACGGCGGTGACGGCGGGTGCACCTCCGACGGCTGCGTAGTCGCTCTGGGCTTCGGGCTGGGTCTGCAGATCGAGGGAGTTCATTCGGGTGTCCGTTCGTTAGGGGGGTGTGAGGACCTCCCTTTCCTAGCAGAACGCACACCCTCAGATCAAAGGTTTGTTGCATGTCGCGTCGGTTCGGAGTGGGCGTTCAGCTCCGTCTGGCACCCTCCGTTCCGCGGTTCCTGGTCACCGCGGATAGGCTGGCGGGGTGGATCTCGGTCTGACCTTCGCCCTCGCATGGGCCGTGCTCGCGCTCGTCGCGGGCGCCGTGCTCATCGTCAAGCGACGCTGGCTCTCCGAGACGATCACGGCGGAGCGTCAGTCGACCGTGGCGCGCGCGGGAGCCCGTGGCCCGAGCTCCAACGTCTTCCTGATCGTGGGCCTGGCCTTCCTCGCGATGGGCCTGTTCATCATCGTCTGGTGGGCCTCGGCCGCCCTCTGATCCGCGCCGACCGCGACCTCGCTACGGGGCCGCCGGCGCGTGAGCGCGCACGAACGCGGCGACCGGTGCGGCGAGCCCCGCCCCGATCTCGGCTGCAGGCCGCTTGGCGCCCTTCACCTCGAACGAGTGGTTGGCGCCGTCGAGCCACTCGAGCACCGCGTTCGGCCCGACCCGGCTGACGACGTCGTCGAGTTGCCCGTTCGGCGTCGCGAACGGATCGTTGCGCCCCTGCAGGAAGAGCATGGGCACGGTGATGCCGGGCAGGTGCTCGTCGCGCGGCTTCTCGGGCTTGCCCGGCGCGTGCAGCGGGTAGCCGAGGAAGACGAGGCCGGCCGCCGGCATGCCCTCGGCGACGGCCATCGACGCCATGCGACCGCCGAACGACTTGCCGGAGGCCCAGATCGGCTCGTCGGGCCGACCCGCGTCGGCGGCTCGTGCTGCCGCGGCATCCATGACCGCTCGCCAGGTCGTGATCGCGACCGGCGGCCGATCGGGGAACTTCCGCCCGGCCTCGCGGTACGGGAAGTTGAAGCGCAGGGTCGCGATGCCGTCGTCGTCCAGCGCGCGCGTGAAGCCCGTCATGAACGGATGCTCCATGCCGGCGCCCGCGCCATGGGCGACGACGATCGTGGTCGTCGCGGCCGGCGGGCGGGCGTACACGGCGGAGACGGGCACGCCGTCGACATCGATGGTGATGAGCTGCTCTTCGGCGGTCATGGACGACTACAGGTTGAACAGTTCGAAGACGCCGCCGATGGCGTTGCCCGCGCCGTCGGCGAGATCGCCGACGGCCGAGGTGAGCTCGACGACGCTGCCGGCCGCGTCGATCGCCAGGGCGATGTCGGCGGTGACGTCGACGAGGTCGCCGAGGGTGTCGAGGTTCGTCGTGGCTAGCTCGGTGTGCTCGAGCTTCAGCTTCGCGATCCACTCGCGTTCGAGTCCGAAGATCACGGCATAGGGCAGCAGCCGCTCGTGCAGGTGGAAGCGGGTGAGCGGGTCGGACTGCTCCGGCGATACGGGGTGGCCGGGGGCCGCGGCATCCGTCGTCCGCAGCTCCGCGCCGCTCGGCGACTGCAGCACCCGCAGGCGGTCGGCCTCGGCGAGCTCGATGTACTGCTCGAGCCCTGCGAGGTGCTCGCGGCGGGCGTCGGCGGCGGGCAGGAACTTGCGCCACGACGACGGCGTCACGAAGATCGTCGCGATCGTCGCGGCGATCGCGACGAGCGTCGCGATGAGGGCGCCCCACTCGCCGCTCACGATCGTGAAGACGAGGAACAGCGCCTCGACGAGCATGCCGAGGTACGCGAAGACGGTCAGGGTGACGCCGGGCCACGTCACGCGGCGTTCGGCCACCAGGCCGTCGCGTGCGAGTGCGTGCTCGGTGTTCAGCAGCAGGCTCTTCAACCGCCCGGCGAGTGCCCGGCGATCGGCCGAGAAGCGGCGCACGCGCGTGCTCGTGTGCTCGGGGCCGAAGAGCGCCTCGAGCAGGGCCGTCTCCTCTGCGGTGAGCACGGCGCCCGAGACGAGCTCGACGCCGATGGGCTCGCGCTTGCCCGTGCCGGCGATCAGGCGGACCTTGCGCTTCACCGCGAGGTCGACGAGGGCAGCGGATGCCGCGCGCCGATCGGCATCGACGAGCAGTGCGTCGCGCAGCACCGTCGAATCGCGTTCGGGGGCGTACTGCACCACTCGCGGCTTCAGGCGCTGGGCGGCCACCGCGCGCGCGACCAGGCCGAGCCCCAGGAGGAGGAACGCGGGCAGGATCGCGAAGACGAGAACGGCGGTCAGCACGCGCTCAGTCTAGGGATTCGGGGAGGCGGGAAGCGGGAAGTGCGGAACGCGTGGCCGCCCGACGACGCGCACGCGGGGGTCGCGCGACGCGCGTGCGCGGTGCCGCGGATGTCGGTGGCCCGGCGTACCGTGACAGCCATGACGAAGCAGATGCAGCACTCAGCACCCCACCTGGTGATCGATGAGCCGTGTCCCCGCTGCGATTCCCTCGCGGTGCGCGCGATCGTCTATGGTCCCCTCGACTTCGAGGTCGAGGCCGGTGACGCGTCCGGCGCGCTCGCCCTCGACGATGCGCCGATCTTCGACTGCCGCGAGTGCGGGTTCCAGTGGGGTGCGGCGGTGCGCGACCTGCTGAGCTGACCCCTCGCCCTACGGAATTCAGTTCTGCATGTGCACCTGCTGGCCCTTGACCAGCGGGTATGCGGCAAGCGTGTTCCCGTCGAGGTCTTCCTTGTGCATGTCGACCCCGGTCACCTGGCTGTTCTCGTAGGTCGTGTAGTAGTAGACGCCCGTGTCGGTGTTGCAGCACGACGAGTAGATCGTGATCTCGAACTTTCCCGGGGAGACCTCGACGCATCCCCTCTGCTGCGCAACCGACCCCAGGATCTGGAGGAACTGGCTGATCGACTCCGATTCGGAGTCACCGGCGACCGAGTTCATCTTGGTGAACGCGACCTTGACGAAGCGTGATGCCGAGGACAGGTCTCCGGGAAGTCCGATCGCGCCCATTCCCCGGCTGTAGACGTCGAACTGCAGCTCGTCGGAGAAGTTCTTCTCCGGCGGGTGCTTCGACAGGTGCATGAAGTTGTTCAGGTTGAAGGACTGGATGTCGAAGGTCGGGTTGTTGGTGAGCACCCCGACCTGGTTGTCGTAGACCTTCAACCCGTCCTTCACGCACTCCACCGTGATCGAGGTCGTCCGGTCGGAGATGATCCAGTGCAGCGGAGAGAGCGGGAATGCCTCGCTGAAATCGATCTTCACGAGGTTCAGTGTCTCGAGGGCCGTCTTCACCTCGTCCACGGTCCCGAACTGCCCGAGGATCCACGGGATGAATTCGAACGGGGTGATGTTCGTCAGGCCATCCGCTTCGGGCTTGTAGTCGGCGTTCTCCGGGAAGTTGAGCCCAGCCATGCTGAGGCCCTTCTCGTTCGTCGCGTCGTAGTAGAGCGGATAGCCGTCTTCGATGGTCGCCATGCCGATGATCGCGTGATGCGTCGCGAGCGTCGGCGCCTTGCGGAACTCGAACACGAAGTTCCGGGGTGTGACGGTGACGGTCTCGTTGTAGGAGAACTCGAGGTCGAGATTGCGACCGAAGTAGTGATCCCTCGTGGCGTAGCTCAGTCCTGTGCACATGGAAGCCCCCCAGCTTCTCGATGGTCAATGGCCGCCACCTTAGCCCGACGAGTGACGTGCGGCCACCCCTTGCGCCGCCCTCTTCGGACGTGCCCCGCGGGGGATAGCCTCGACGGATGACCTCAGCGGCATCCGTCCTCGACCGATTCGTGACCGCGGTCGACGACGAAGGGCTGTGCGCCTACGGCGTGCACGTGCTCGTCGGCGACGATGCGGCACAGCACCGCTGGCGGAGCGACGATCGGGTGAACCTCTACTCCGTCTCGAAGGGAGTGAGCGCCCTGGCGGCAGGCATCGCGATCGATGCCGGGCTGCTCTCGGCCGACTCCCGAGCAGGGGAGTTGCTGCCCGACCTGCGGCTCGGGGATGGCGTCGATGCAGTGACGCTCCGCCACCTGCTCACGATGACCAGCGGCATCGACTTCGAGTGGTTCGGCGACCAGGAGGTGCCCGGGCCCGATCTCGCTCAAGAGATGCTGCGCCGCCCCACACGTGGGCCCGGCGAGGTCTACCAGTACTCGGACGCGAGCACCTACGTCGCGATGCGCATGCTCGGCGCGATCGTCGGCGACGTTCGCGATTGGCTCCTGCCGCGGCTGTTCGAGCCGCTCGGCATCCACAATCCGCAGTGGCATCGGTGCCCGCTGGGCTGGATCGTCGGCGGCGCGGGTCTCGAGCTGCGCACCGAGGAACTGGCTCGCATCGGCCGCGTCCTGCGCGACCGGGGAGTGTGGCACGGACGTCGGATCGTCGGTGCCGAGTGGATCGATGCGATGCACACCGAATGGGTGTCCACCGGGTGGGACGGAGACTCATCGCTCTACGGCATCGCCGCCTGGTCGGGGCCGGGCGACGGGTGGCGACTGGATGGACGCTACGGTCAGTACGTCTACGTCGACCGAGAACGCGATGCGGTCATCACGATCACCGCGCACGAGGAGACTCGCGACCATCGCCTGGTCCAGATCGCGTCGATGGCACTCGCCGTCTGAGCCCCTGCCCGGCTTCCGGACTACTGAGCAGCGGCTGTGGCCACTGCCGCGGGCCGGTAGCAGAGGCGCACCATGCCCGACGGGAAGACCGTGGTGCCGGTGGGCTCCAGTCGGATGGGTCCGATGCCGTCGAAGATCCGGGGTCCGTTCGCCCACAGGTAGGGGCTGACGTTCATCCAGAACTCGTCGACCAGTCCAGCGTTGATGAGGTCGTTCGCCAGTTCGCCGGCGCCGGGGACGATCAGGTTCCCGTCGTGTTCGGACTTGAGCCGGCGGACGGCGTCGATGAGGTCTCCTTCGAGGAGGGTGGCGTTCCATTCGAGCGGCGCGGCCAGCGTCCGGGATGCGACGTACTTGGGCATGCCGTTCATCCGGGCCGCGTACGCCTCGAATCCGGGGACGTCGGCGAGACCTGGCCAGGCTGCGGAGAGCCCTTCGTAGGTCTTGCGTCCGAGGAGCATGGCGTCGGCTGCCTGCCACATCTCACGCCCGGCCTGCATGCTGTCGGGGTCGGTCACGAGCCAGCCGCCGAGGGGTTCGGGTGCCGGTGCCTCGAAGGCTCCGTTGACGGTCACGCCGACGTTGATGATCAGTCGTCCCATGAGTTGTTCTTCTCTCTTTCGTCGTGGCTGTTGATCGAGCGGGGAGTATCTGAATCTGCGGCGACGGTCGCGACGAGCCGGTCGAGACTCTGGCCGAAGCCGATCTCGATGCCGGCGATGAAGTCTGCGGACTCGACCGAGCTGTCGGAGATCCGGTACTCGACGTCGAGATCCGTGCCGAGAGTGGTGGGCGTCAATCGGAGGTCGACGTGCGCGGTGAAGGCGATGCCGCCGTCGGGCAGCAACGGGGACAACTGATAGGTCAGCCGTTCGTCGGGGACGACCAGCCCGATCAGGCCCTCCGCTCGTCCGACGACGACGTCGGAGTCGTCGACATCGTCGACATCGCGGTACTCCTGGAGGATCTGCGCCCCGGTTCGTGCGGGGAAGACGAGACGGGACGTGCGGAGGCCTTCCGGCGTCCACCAACCGGCGAGAGCGGCCTCATCGGTCAGGTGGTGCCAGACTCGCCCCGGTGCCGCCCCCAGCGACCGGGCGAAGGTGAAGGTGCGACCGTCGGCCCACCCGGCGTCGTGGGCGGAGCGGCGTTCCGCTTCGAGGCTCCGCCCGTACCGGTCGAAGGTCTCGCGCGGACCGTCGACCCGGTCTGCGACGTTCGCGAGCTCGGCGAGGACGGTCGAGAGCTCACGGAGCGGTTCGGACCGGAGTGCGTAGATGCGGCGCTGGCCGTTGCGCTGGGAGGTGAGGACCCCGGCCTGTTCGAGGGTCTGCAGATGCTTGCTCGTCTGCGGTTGACGGGCTCCCGCCAGCTGGGCGAGGACGCCGACGGATCGCGGGCGCTCGGCCAGCAGGTTCACGAGTCTCCAACGAGCCGGGTCGGCGAGGGCGATCAGGATTTCATCCATGCGGCTGAGTATTCACCCAAACGAATATTCGTGTCAAGGAATAGTTAAGATGCACATTCGAGTCGAGGAGTTGCCCACTCTATTCTGGATGTGTAGTATCCAGAATATGGAACTGAACCAAGGGGTCGAGTGGGCGCTCCACACCTGCTTGAACCTGAGCTGGGTGGACGGTCGCGAGGCGAAGACGACCGCGCAACTCGCCGCGTACTACGACCTTCCCGCCGCGTATCTCAACAAGCAGCTGCAGGCGCTGGTCCGCGCCGGGATCCTCAGTTCGACCTCGGGTCCACGGGGCGGCTTCCGGCTGGCGGTGGAGCCGGAGGAGCTGAGCCTGCTCGACATCGTCGTGGCCATCGAGGGTCGCACCGAGGCCTTCGCCTGCGAACACCTGCTGGCGGACGGTCCGGGCGGGGATGCCTCGGTCGACTATGCGGTGACCTGCGTCCTCTCGCAGGCCATGTCCAAGGCCGACCTGGCATGGCGGCGCGAGCTCGCGGGCAGGACCCTCGCCGACGTCCGCCGAGAGGTCGAGGCGAAGTACCCCGGAACCCCTGAGGCGGCGCGCGACTGGTTCGTGAATGCCCGCCAGGATGGTCGCCGCGCCCAGAGGGTCTGAGGTCGGCGGGGCGGCGTCCGCCGATGAGCCGTCGAGCAATTCTAGACATCGAATATCCAGAAATAGCACCAACCAAACGGAGAAGAGAGATCATGACCACCACGCACACCATCGTTCGGGGCAGCACGGCGGAACAGCTCGCCGACGGCCCCACGAGCACGATCACCCTGCTGGTCGACGGCGAGCACACGACGGGTGCCACGACGATCAACCGCGCCGCGCTGGCCGTCGGTTCGCCCGGCGCTCCGGCGCATCGGCATGAGCACGCGACCGAGACGATCCTCGTGATCGCCGGTTCGCTCGACGTCTTGATCGACGACACGGTGCACACGCTCGCGGCGGGGGACGTGGTCTTCATCGCGGCCGGGACCGCTCACGCGTTCGCCCCCACCCCGGGTCACGACGCCGACATGCTCGCGATCTACACACCGGGCCAGGAGCGATTCGCGTACTACCGGATGCTCGAGCAGTTGCACCACGGCGAGATCACCCTCGCCGAGCTGCAGGCCACGTCGGATCGCTTCGACAACCACTACGTCGACAGCCCGGCGTGGCGCGAGTCGCGAGCCGGCCGGTAGCGATCGGGCGCCCGGCGCCCGGCGGTGTCAGTCGAGCAGGCCGCGCTGGAAGCCGACGGCGACGGCGGCTGCCCGGTCGTTGACGTCGAGTTTGGCGTAGATGTGCAGGATGTGGGTCTTGACCGTCGCTTCGCTGATGAACAGGCGCACGGCGGCTTCTCGATTCGTCGTGCCCGACGCGATGAGGCGGAGGACTTCGAGCTCGCGTGCGCTGAGCGGTGACTCGGGCGCGCGCAACCGACCCATCAGACGCATCGCGACGGTGGGCGAGAGCACCGCCTCGCCGCGGGCCGCCGCTTCGACGGCCCGCATGAGATCCGCGCTCGGCGCGTCTTTCAACAGGTAGCCGGTGGCACCGGCCTCGATGGCCGGGAGCACCTCGCTCTCGGTGTCGTAGGTGGTCAGCACGAGGACGCGCGTCGTGAGCCCGAGTTCGCCGAGCCGCTTGATGGCGGCCACCCCGTCCATGCCCGGCATCCGCAGGTCCATGAGCACCACGGCGGGTTCGAGTGCGCGGGCGAGGGCGACCGCCTCCGCCCCGTCGGCGGCCTCACCCACCACTTCGAAGCGGGCATCGCCCGTGAACATGCCCCGGAGCCCGTCCCTGACGATGGGGTGGTCGTCGGCGATGAGCACGCGGATGGCGGTTTCAGTCATTCGTGCTCCTCGTCGTGCCGTCGGCTGCACCCGGCACGATCGGCACGCTCGCGGAGATCGCGGTGCCCGTGCCCGGCTCGGATTCGATCTCGAGCAGGCCCGCGACGCGGGCCATCCGCTGGCGCATCGATGTCAGTCCGAATCCTCCATCGTCACCGCCGCCGCCCGCCCGCGCCTCGTCGAATCCCGAGCCGTCGTCACGGACGTCGAGCGTGACGAGGTCGTCCATGTACGAGAGGGTGAGACCGACCCTGCTCGCGGCCGCATGCTTGCCGGCGTTCGCGAGTGCCTCCTGTGCGACGCGGAGCAAGGTCACCTCGACCTCCGGATGCAGCGGCCGGACGTCGCCCGTCGTGGAGAACTCGACGGCGACCTCGTGCAGTCGGCCCCAATCGCTCGCGACGCCGGCGATCGCGTCGGGCAGGCGAGCGGACTCGAGCTCGGCCGGCCCGATGGCATGCACGGAGCGCCGGGCCTCGGCGAGGCTGTCCCGGGCGAGGGTCGTGGCGTTGCCGACGTGGCGGCGCCAGACATCGTCGCTGCCGATGTCGCCGGCGCGTTCGGCCGCCTGCAACTGCGTGACGATGCCGGCGAGCCCCTGTGCGATGGTGTCGTGGATCTCGCGGGCGATGCGCTGGCGCTCGTCGAGCACTCCTGCCTCACGTGCCTGCACGAGCAACTGCGTGTGCAGGCCCTCGTTCTCGCGAATCGTCTCCTCGAGCTGCGCCACCATGCGCTGGCGCTCGGCGCTGTTCGCACTCGTGGTGTCGCCGATGCTGCTGAACAGGCCCACGACCGCCACGATGGCGCCGATGAAGAAGAGGTAGGTGAGCACGGCCTCGGGTGTGGGGGTGGGAAGTCCGCCCATGAACGTCGTGATGCTGATCGCCGCGGTGGCGGTCAGCCCGACGAAGCGCCATCCGCTGCGGAGGTACTGCCATGAATGCAGGTACCCCGCGAAGCCGAAGAATCCTGCGAACCACACATCGCAGGTGCAGAGGGCGGCGATGAGCACGATGAGCCCGGTGACGTACACGGCGCCCGGTGTGCGGCGACGGCTCATGAACCACATCCAGGCCGCCGCCAGCAACACCAGCCAGAGGGTGATGAGCTGGTCGTTCCAGGTGTGCGTCCCGGTGAGCATCGACAGGGCCGCCGCAGTGGCGAGGAGCAGGTACGGTGCGACCGCCGTCACTCGGAGCAGCCGCTGTTCGCGCAGCTCGAGTTGCTTCGCCGTCATCGTCGCCATCGTGCTCACTCCCAGCGGAAGAACCTGGCTGCCGCGAGGCTGACGACCACCGCGTAGGCGGCCATGACTCCCAGCAGCAGGGGGTCGGGCGCTGCGCCGGTCCAGACATCCTGCAGGCTCTGACGGAACGCGCCGAGCGGGGTGAATTCCCCGATTCTCACAAAGATAGCGGGCATCTGCGACACGGGCTGCATGAGCCCCGCGAGGTAGGCCATCGGAAAGTAGAGGAGCACGCCGATGCCGTTCGCAGCCCGGCCGCTCGGTGCGAGGGCGGCGATCAGGAGGCCGATCGCGAACATCGACGCCGTGCCGAGCAGGAACACCGCGATGAAGCTCAACGCGTTCGCCGGAAGCCGCGCCCCGAGCACCGCACCGGCGACGGTCAGCAGCGCCCCGCAGCTCACGAGCGCCAGGACGAATTGCAGGATCAGCTGCACCACCAGCAGGCTCGCCGGCCGCACCGGGGTCGTGGAGAGCCTGCGCAGGATCCCCTTCTCGCGGTACGTCGCGAGCGCGGTGGGCATCAGGTAGAGGCCGACGAGGCCGATCGAGATCGCGATGGCCATCGGGAGGAGTGTCGTGTCGTCCGGCCCGATCGAGCTGCCGAAGACGATGAGGATGAACAGGGGGATCACGACGGTGAACAGCGAGCCGGGCTCGCGAACGAGCAGCTTGGACTCGACGACCGTGAGCTGTGCGGTTGCGGACATGAGGGTCTCCAGAGACGTGGGGTTCGGATGCTTCGTGGTCAGACGTCGAACGAGCGCCCGGTGAGGGCGACGAAGGCGTCGTCGAGGGTTCGCTTGTCGATGCGCAGGTCGGTGACGAGCACGTGCTCGCGGGCGAGCACCGAGGTCACGGCCGTGGCGAAGTCGCTCCGGCCCGACACCGTGACCACTGCGCCAGTGCGGTCCACGGACGCGACTCCGGGTACGTCGCGGATGGCCTCGAGGATCTCGTCGGCTGCACCCGCCGCCAGGCTGAACCGCATCGCGTGTTCGGCGTCGACTCCGTTGATGAGCTCGGCAGGCGTGTCGATCGCCACGATGCGACCCTGGTTGAAGACCGCGACCCGGTCGCACAACTCCTCGACCTCGTCCATGAAATGACTGACGAGCACGACCGTCACGCCGGTCGCCCGGATCTGCTTGATGAGCTCCCACGTCGCCCGACGCGCCTGGGGGTCGAGCCCGGTCGTCAACTCGTCGAGGAACGCGACCCGAGGGTTGCCGACGAGCGCGAGCGCGATGATGAGACGCTGCTTCTGGCCGCCGGAGAGCTTCGCGAACCGCACGTTGCGCAGCTCGGAGAGCCCCCACTCCACGAGCAGCTCGCGCCAGTCGCGTGGATCCTCGTAGAACGAGGCGTACAGGTCGAGCGCCTCCCAGACCTTCAGGTTGTCGGGCAGGTCGGTGTGCTGCAGCTGCACGCCGATGAATTCCTTCAGCCGCGTGCCATCGGCGATCGGGTCGAGTCCGAGGACCCGCACCGAGCCGGAATCGGCGGTGCGAAGCCCTTCGATGATCTCGACCGTGGTGGTCTTGCCCGTGCCGTTCGGCCCGAGGATGCCGAAGATCTCCCCTTCATCGACCGAGAACGTGATCCCGTCGAGAACGGTGCGGCCGTCGTAGTGCTTGGTGAGTTCGGTG
This sequence comes from Agromyces sp. NPDC056965, assembly GCF_042673425.1. Lineage (NCBI taxonomy): Bacteria > Bacillati > Actinomycetota > Actinomycetes > Micrococcales > Microbacteriaceae > Agromyces > Agromyces sp. NPDC056965. The sequence goes on from NZ_JBHURI010000001.1 coordinate 139,153, forward strand.
ACGTCGATGACTGGCATGGATCAAGCATCCCGAGGACGCGCTCGACGCCCATCGACCGGGCGGTCGGGAACCGGTGGACGCGGGATGATCCCCGAATCCACTGATCGGTTGATGCGAACTCCGGACTTCATGCCTCGGCGATGGTGCGACGGTTCGACCGCGACCCGCGTGCGATGATGCTGTCGTGAGTCTCCCGACCCCGACCCTCGAAGCCGAGCGACTCCGGTTGCGCCCGTTCGACGATGCCGACGCCGACGACCTCTACGCATTGCAGAGCGACGCCCACGTGTTGCGTTACTGGGACTCGCCGCCGTGGACCGACCGGGATTCGGTCGCGCGGTTCATGGCCGGATGCCGGCGGATGGCGGACGAGGGCAGCGGTGCGCGCGTGGCGATCGAGCGCACGTCCGACCGGGCCTTCGTCGGCTGGTGCACCTTCAACAGCTGGAATCCCGACTTCCGGAGCGCCTCGCTCGGCTACTGCCTCGACCAGGCTGCGTGGGGCCATGGCTATGCGACGGAAGCGGCACGCGTTCTGCTCCGGTGGGGCTTCGACACGCTCGACCTCAATCGGGTCCAGGCCGAGACCGATACCCGCAACGCGGCATCGGCCCGTGTGCTCGAGAAGCTCGGGTTCCAGCGCGAGGGGACGCTCCGCGAGGACTGCATCGTCAACGGCGACGTGTCCGACTCATGGGTGTACGGCCTGCTGCGTCGAGACTGGGTGGGCTGAGCGCACGTACTCGACGCACGGCGCCGCTGGAGTCGTGCTTCCGGGCTATCGCTCGACGTGCATCCGGCGGACGAGGCCATGGTCGAACTCGTACACGTGGCGGACCGCTTCTCGAGCCAGGACGGAGCCGCCGGGGTCGCGGGCCACTTGCCTGACCGCCACCTCCATCCGGCCGTCGCCCAGCTCCCGGTACTCCACCGGCGTCAGGAACAGACGGACTTCGGCCCATTGGCGGACCCAGTAGCCCCGGACCGCCTCCCGCCCTTCGAGTCTCCCGCCCTCCCAGCCGTTCGGCCACTCGACATCGGCGGTCATGGCCGCGAGGACCCGGTCGATGTCGCGGGCGTTGAACGCCTCGTACAGTTCGCGGAGCTCGTGCGCACGGGGGGACATCGACTGCTCGTCGTCAGTGTCGGACATTGATGCATCCTTCCATGGAGTCCCGGCTGCGTGCTCTCGCGGAGACGTGAAGACCCGCGCGTGCTCCCGATCGCATCACGGTGCGAGCTCAGTAGCGCAACACCCGCGGGCCGAGCCGGCTGAGGCGCGATGCGGTCGACAACGGGAGCTGCGTCCCGGTGACGATGTAGTCGAAGTCCGAGACATCCGCGAACTTCACGAAGCTCGTGACGCCGAACTTGGTGTGCTCGGAGACCAGTGCCGTCTGGCGCGAGGCGTTCAGTGCGGCATGCTTCGCCGCGGCGACGGCCGGGTCGGGCGTGGTCAGACCCCGTTCGATCGAGACGCCGTTGGTGCCGACGAAGGCCAGATCGACCATCAGCCGGTTGAGCATGTCGATGCCCCACTGGTCGACGGTGCCGAGGGTTTTCGGGCGGACCCGTCCGCCCAGGATGATGACTTCGTGGATCGCGGCGGCGGCGAGCTCCGACGCGATCGGCAACGAAGGAGTGACAACAGTAAGACTCCGGTCAGCCGGCAGCTGAACGGAGATCAAACGCGGCAGCACCCCCTCGTCGAGGAAGATCGTGCTGGCTCCCTCGATGAGCTCGACGGCGCCCGAGGCGATCGCGATCTTCTCGTCTGCGTCGTTCGTCTCGCGCGTCGACATGTCGGTTTCGTACCGACCGACCTCGGTCGGCAGGATGGCGCCGTACGTTCGCCTGATCAGGCCCCGGTTCTCGAGCAACCGCAGATCGCGCCGCAACGTCTCGGGCGAGACCTGGAGGAGCTGGGCGGTCGCGAGCACATCGAGTCGGCCCGAGGAACGCGCGAGCGCGACGATGCGCTGCTGCCGATTCTGGCTCGATGACGTCGCCGAAGGACTCATCGGGCCATTCTCTCGTGTCCGCGCGAACACCAGGCGCGAAGCGGTCATGAACCGGTCATGAACCTCGCCCCGCGGGCCCCCGACCGGTCATCGATTCGCTCTTAGAGTGGCCCAGGACGCCGACCAGCGGCAAGTGCGGTCGAGCGTCTCGAGCGAAGAAAGAAGTTCTCCAATGGTGCAGGAACTCATCTCACGCCGGCAGGCGACCACCTCGCCGCCACCGTCCGTGCCACCCCCTCGCAGCACGCAGGATCAGCCAGGCGCGCGGAGCGGGTCGCGAAAGCGGCGATCGCTTCGGCGCGAGTACTGGCTGTTCGCCGCGCTCGCGTTTCCGAACCTGGCGCTGATCGCCGTCTTCGCCTACTGGCCGGCGCTCGCGAACCTCTACCTGAGCATGACCGAGTGGGACATGATCGAGCCGCAGCCGTTCTTCGTCGGCCTCGAGAACTACAGCGCGCTGTTCACGAGCCCCGACTTCCTGAACGTGCTGTGGATCACGCTGGTCTGGGTCGTCGTGGTCGTCACGGTCAGCCTCGTGGTGGGTGTCGCCCTTGCCAGTCTCTTCAACCTCAAGCTCCGGGGCGGCACGGCGGTCTCGGCGCTCGCATTCTCGCCGTACGTGCTCTCGGGCGCCGCCGTCGCCGCGATCTGGCTCTTCATCTTCGACCCCAACTACGGACTGATGCGGGTGGTGTTCTCGGCGTTCGGGCTCGACTCGCCGGACTGGATCACCTCGACGACCTGGGCGCTGCCCGCCCTCCTGATCGTCTCGATCTGGAAGGGCGTCGGCTTCGTCGCGATCGTGTACCTCGCGGCGATGCAGGGGCTGCCGGAGGAGGTGCTCGAGGCGGCTCGACTCGACGGCGCGAACCGCTGGCAGAGCTTCCGCCGCATCGTGCTGCCCCTGCTCTCGCCCACGACGTTCTTCCTCACCGTGACGACGATCATCTCGGCGTTCCAGTCGTTCGACGTGATCGCCATGATGACCGGCGGCGGCCCGGCGAACTCGACCACGACCCTGAGCTGGTTCATCTACGAGCAGGGCTTCGAACGGTTCGATGTCGGGTTCTCGGCCGCGGCATCCGTGATCATGTTCGTCATCCTGATGGCCGTCACCGCCGTCCAATTCCGATTCATCGAGCGAAAGGTCCACTACTGATGGCCGCCGTTCCGACCGCGGCCGTCACCCCGGTCCGTCGCCGTCGCACGAGACCGCGACGACCCCTGTGGGCGTACGCGCTGCTGGTGCTCGCCGGCCTCCTGTTCGCGATCCCCTTGTTCTGGCTGCTCAGCTCGTCGCTGAAGACGAACGCCGAGATCTACAGCTGGCCCCTGCAATGGCTTCCGAGCGCGCCGAACCTCGCGAACTTCACGAGGGCGTGGGAGTCGGCCCCGTTCGACAGCTTCTTCGTCAACTCGATCGTGGTGACCGTCGCCGGCACGCTCGGCAAGGTCGTGCTCGCGGTGTCCACCGCGTACGCGTTCGCGTTCCTCCGGTTTCCCGGCAAGAACATCCTGTTCCTGTTCATGATCGGCGCGCTCATGGTGCCCGGACACGTGACCCTGCTCGTGAACTACATCACGATCAGCAACCTCGGCCTGATCAACACCTACGCGGGCATCATCCTGCCGGGCCTCGCCTCGGCGTTCGGCACCTTCCTGCTGCGGCAGCACTTCCTCTCGCTTCCGGCGGAGGTGATGGAGGCGGCGTCGATCGACGGCGCCGGACACGTGCGGCGGCTCATCAGCTTCGTGGTGCCCATGTCACGGCCCGCCGTCGTCACGGTCGCCCTCATCGCGGTGATCGACGAGTGGAACTCGTTCGTCTGGCCTCTCATCGCGACGAACTCGCTCGACATGCGCACCCTGCCGATCGGACTGATGTTCCTGAAGGACGCCGAGGGCATCAACGACTGGGGCGTGATCATGGCCGGCACCGTGTTCGTGGTGCTGCCGATGCTGCTCGTCTTCCTCTTCGCGCAGAAGTACATCATCACCGGGCTGGCGGGGGCCGCGATCCGCAAGTGACGCCCGATACCGCACCACCTCATCCGATTCCCGACGAAGGAGCCACGCAATGACCCCACTCAGCACCCCACGCCCCGGCGATGCGTTCCGATCGTGGACGCCGTCGCGGCGACAGATCCTCGCCGCCGGTGCCGTGGCGATGACCATTCCGCTGCTCGCCGGCTGCTCATCGCCGGCGGCCGTCTACTCCCAGCCGAAGGGAAAGGTCCCCGACGAGTACGCCAAGCGTCAACGCGTCGTCCTGTGGAGCCCGTTCGGCGGAGCGAACGGCGAGATCCTCGCCGGACTCATCGAGGGCTTCAACACCTCGCAACAGGAGATCTACGCCGAGGTCCAGCAGTTCGACGGCTACGACGGCACCGAGGCCAAGCTGGCTGCCGGGCTCCAGGCGAAGCAGGTGCCCGACGTCATCATCCTCGGCGACGTCTCGTGGAACCGCTTCTTCCTCAGCGACGTGCTCGAGCCCCTCGGCGGCTACTTCGACTCGAGCTTCGGCGCGGACGCCTTCAACGATCGGCTGCTCGCCGAGGGCACCGTGAACGGCGAGACGTGGTGGCTGCCCCTCGGCAGGTCCACGCCGCTCTTCTACTACAACCGCGAGATCTTCTCGCAGGTCGGGCTGCCCGACCGGGCGCCGAAGACGTGGACCGAGTTCCGGGAGTGGGGCAAGGAGGTCAACGGCTTCCAGTACCGGGGTGCGCCGGTCTCGATGCGCGCCTACGCGGGGGGCGACGACTGGTACATCCAGGGCCTGATCTGGAACATGGGCGGTGCCATCTCCGACGGGCTGGACGTCACCCTCGGCGACGGGCCGGCGGTCGACGCCCTCGCGTTCGACCAGGCGATCATCTTCGACGACAAGTCGGGCTACCTCGCCACCGACCCGTCCAACGACTTCATCTCGGGTCTGGCGGCGACCGTCACGCAATCGACGGGACTGCTCGGCGCCCTCGCGAACACGGCCGACTTCGACTTCGGCACCGGGTTCCTCCCCGAGCAGGAGGACGAGGGCGTTCCGACGGGCGGCGGCGGCATCTCCATCCCGAAGAACGCGTCTCCCGAGGGGAAGAAGGCGGGCTTCGAGCTCATCAAGTACCTGTCGACCGGTGAGGCGGCGGTGAGCTGGGCCATGCAGACCGGGTACCTCCCGCCGACGACGGCGGCCGCCGAGTCCGACGAGATGAAGCAGAAGACGAAGGAGAACCCGAACTTCAAGGTCGCCCTCGAGCAGTTGGCGATCGCACGTCAACCCGACGTGGTGCGCCGGTACGTGCCATCCGTGGTGCCCGACATGCGCACCGCGATCCAGAAGGTGTACGCCGGGGGAGAGGACCCCGAGCAGGTGATCGCCCAGACGACGAAGCTCGTCGAGACGGCGACCGACAAGATCCGATCCAAGTACGAAAGGCGTGTGCAGAACTGATGCAGTATCCCCCCTTCTCCCTCGTAGGACATCGAGGCGCCATGGCGCATGCCCCGGAGAACAGCGTGCAGTCGTATGCGCTGGCCGAGCGCGTCGGTGCGAACGAGATCGAACTGGACGTGCGCTCGACGCTCGACGACGTGCTCATCGTGCTGCACGACGCCACGCTCGACCGGGTCGCCGCGAACGAACGCGGAACCGGGCTGGGGCCGGTGGCCGAGCTGAGGTTCGACGAGGTTCGACAGGTGCTGCTCGACTCGGGTCGCCCGGTGCTGACGCTCGGCGAAGCGTATGCGGCGACCACGGTGCCGCTGCAGGTGGAGATCAAGGAGCGTCGCTGCGTCGAACAGGTCGCCGAGTACATGCGGAGCAACTCCGACGACGCCGCACGCACCCTCTTCACGAGCTTCGACGCCGATGCCCTGGCCGACCTCTTCATCAGCACGCCGTTCGTGCCGAGGGGCATCATCGTCCACGACTATCCGAGCGAGGAGAAGTACCCGGAGGGCATCGAGGCGTTGCTCGAACGCACCGGGTCCGACATCTTCCACTGCGGATGGAGCGGATTGACTCGAGAGGTCGCCGACGCCATGCACGACGCAGGTCTCGGCGTGCGCGGCTGGCCCGTGAAGTCGCTCGACGACATGCGGCGTGCCGTGGCGGTCGGCGTCGACGGCATCACGAGCGACGACCCCGAGCTCGCGTGGTCCTGGCACCGCCAGGCGACGCAGGAACTCGCTGCCTGATCGACGGCCCGCCGGGTCGGTCGATCCGGCGGGCGTCGTCGCATCGGTGCCCGTGAACGGTGCAGGGAGGCTCGTGCCATGTGGGATCTGACGAGCGAAGCCGCCCTGGCCACGTTCGAGATGCTGGGGCTGGCCTTCGTGCTCTGCGCCCTCATCGGACTCGAGCGGCAGTTCAGGCAGAAGAGCGCCGGCCTCCGCACCCACACGCTCGTCGGCCTCGGGTCGGCGGTCTTCACGCTGATCTCCGCCTACGGCTTCGCCTCGGTCGTCGACGTCGATGTCGTCGTCGACCCGTCGCGGATCGCGGCGCAGGTCGTGTCGGGCATCGGATTCCTCGGCGCGGGGGTGATCTTCGTCCGCAAGGACGCCGTCCGCGGCCTCACCACGGCGGCCACGATCTGGGTCTCCGCCGCGGTGGGCATGGCGTGCGGGGCGGGCATGCCGATCCTCGCCATCACGGCGACCGTGCTGAACATGACGGCGCAGTTCGTGCTGACCAGGTTCGGGCGGCTGTTCACGCCCGGCGACTCGCGACGCATCGCCGAGCTGCGCTACGAGCCGGGCAGCGGGGTGCTCGGCGACATCTTCGGGGTGGCGGCGATGCACGGATTCTCGGCATCCGTCATCGCCTCCGACGCGACCGTGCCGGCGCAGGACACGGGGGTGCTGCTCGTGCTGGCGCTCGAGGGCCGCGCCGACAGCGGGCGACTCGTCGCCGGGATCGCGGACGTGCCCGGGGTGCTGGCCGTTCGCCTGCTCGACGACGACGACGACCTGTAGCGTCTACTCGTCCTCGACGAGTTCGGCGCGGATGCGCCGGAGGTCTTCCATGAGCGAGCCGATGAGGATCCAGTGACCGGACTTCGGCGGGGTGATCACGAGCGGCGACGTCAGGGCCGGGATCGCCGAGGTGAGCGGCTCGGGGTCGACGTCGGCCAGGTGCACGGCGAGCCGCACATCGTGGGCGGCTCGCCGCAGCTGTTCGGCGATCGCCTGCACGGTGGGCTCATCGGCGAGCGCCGCGTCGTAGTGGTCGAAGAAGGCGCGGGTCATGCCGATCACCTGCGTGACGATCGGGCTCAGCCGCTCGAGCAGCGTGCGCATCTCGACGAGCTCGGTGCGGTGCGCCGAGCGACGCGGGTTCAGCGTCAGCGATTCCTCGCCCGTGGCGATCGAGGCGTCCGCTGCGTCTCGCATCGGGCGCATGAGGCGGGCCTCGACCATGAGTCGCTGCAGGTCGGCCGGCGTCTGCGTGCTCTCGAGCGCGCTCGCGAGACGGTCGAGGGATGCCGCGAGCTCGCCGCCGAGCAATGACAGGTCGCGGCGCGCGGGGGAGACGGCCACCGGCGGCACGATGAGCGCGTTGACGATGATGCCGATCGCCGCGCCGATGAGGGTCTCGAGGATGCGGTCGACGGCGTACGCGGGTGACGACGAGCCCAGTGCGAGCACGAGCATCGCGCTGATCGCGACCTGGTTCGAGGTGCCGGGCGTCATCTTCAGCGCCCACGCGACGAGCATGGCGATCACGATCGTGACGAGGATGATCCAGCTGTCGGTTCCGAAGACGAGCGACGCGGCGGTGGCGACGATCACGCCGAGGATCACGCCGATCGATCGCTCGATGGCCTTGCCGAACGACTGGTTCACGCTCGGCTGCACCACGAGCAGCGCCGCGATCGCGGCGAACACGGGGAGCGGCCCCGGGATCAACCAGCCCGCGACGAGCCACGCGGCGATCGTCGCGGCTGACGCCTTCGCGATCTGCAGGATGGGCACGCGCCTCGAGGCGCGCAACGTGTCGGTCATGCCCATGGGTCCAACGGTACTGCCGGCGGACCCGCCCCGGGCGGCGCTATTGCGGGATGCCGCGGGGCTCGTCCTCGCCGTGCTCGGGGATATCGGGGTCATCGGTGTCGGCCAGCGGGTCGTGGTCGACGATCGCGTCGACGTCGGCGGTCGGCACCGAGTCGGGCAGGGCGTTCTCCTCGGCGAGCGTCGCGGGGGAGGCGCGGCGCGGCGGCGCGGCATCCGTGCCCAGGCGCAGCCGCCTGCGCAGTCCGCGCACCCAGTTCGGCTGCCCGGCGACGAGGCCGCGCTCGAGCGGCTCCTCGACCTCGAGTCCGTAGTGCTCGCCGATGTGATCGATGAACTGGGCGCGCTCGGCCTTCGCATAGGCGCGTCGCTCACGCGTGAACGCGATGATCGTCGACCAGCAGATCATGAGCATCACGATGCTGAACGGCAGCGCGATGATGATCGCGGCGGTCTGCAGCGCCTTGAGGCCGCCGCTGAGCAGGAGCGCGATCGCGAGCAGCGCCGTGATCGCGGTGAAGAAGGTGCGGATCCAGCGCTTCGGGTTCAGCTGCCCGCCGGTGGCGATCATGCCCATCACGAGCGCGCCCGAGTCGGCCGACGTGACGAAGAAGATCGTGATGAGCAGGATCACGCCGATCGTCAGCACCGGCGTGCCGGGGATGTAGGTGAGTAGCTCGAAGAGCGCGGCCTCGACGTTGACGCTGCCGTCGGGCTGGGTGAGCGCGCCGGGATCGGCGAGTTCGATCGCGAGCGCCGACCCGCCGAGCACGGCGAACCAGAGGATGCCGATGAGGGTGGGCACGAGGATGACGCCGGTGACGAACTGGCGCACGGTGCGCCCCTTCGACACGCGTGCGATGAAGATGCCGACGAACGGCGCCCACGAGATCCACCAGCCCCAGTAGAACGAGGTCCACGAGGCCTGCCACTCCTCGCCCTCGGTGCCCTGGAAGGCGCTGACGTTGAAGGAGAGTCCGACGAAGTTCTGGATGTAGTTGCCGATCGACTGCACGAACTCGCGCAGCAGGAACTCGGTCGGCCCCATCGCGAGCACGTAGAGCACGAGGACGCCGGCGAACACGAGGTTCGCGGTCGAGAGCCACTTCATGCCCTTCGTGACCCCCGAGAGCACCGACCACAGCACGAAGACCGAGATCACGAGGATGATGATCACCTCGCTGATCGCGCTCGGCTCGAGGATGCCGGCGTAGTCGAGGCCCGCGCTGATCTGCAGCACGCCGAGGCCGAGCGACGTCGCGACGCCGAAGAGCGTGCCGACGAGGGCGATGACGTCGATCGTGTGTCCCCAGCCGCCCTCGACGCGCTTGCCGAGCAACGGCTCGAGGGTCCAGCGGATCGAGATCGGGCGGCGACGACGGTGGATCGCGTAGGCGAGCCCGAGGCCGACGACGACGTAGATCGACCACGCCTGCACGCCCCAGTGCAGGTACGTCTGGCTGAGGGCCTGCTGCGCGAGCGCCTCGGGCGTGCCGGTGACGCCCGGTCGCGGCGAAACGAAGTGGCTGAGCGGCTCGCTCACCCCGTAGAAGACGAGGCCGATGCCCATGCCCGCCGCGAAGAGCAGCGAGAACCACGAGAGCAGCGAGAACTCGGGCTCGTCGTCGTCGCGCCCGAGCTTGATGTCGCCGAACCGGCTGAACCCCACGAACAGGCAGAACGCCACGAAGAACGCGGCGATGAGCACGTAGTACCAGTTGAAGGTGTTGACGATGCCCGCCTGGATCGCGCCGAACATCGACTCGGCCGCCTTCGGGGCGATGAGCGCGAACGCCACGAAGAGGGCCACGACGCCGGCTGCCGGCCAGAACACCCAGCGCTGCACGGGCGGAAGCGACCGGTGCGGGGTCGTGCCCGCGGCATCCGCTGCCGGTGCCGGGCGACCGCCGCCCGGATCGGAGTGCTCGGTCGGCTCGTTCGTCGTACCGCTCATGCGCCCCACGCTAGCGAGGCCCGCGCTCGGCCGCACCGCCCCGCGCCGGGGCCGCCGGTGCCGCGCACGCGATCGCGGTGTCGGCGCTCGGGACTAACGTGGCGGGCATGGCCCAGATCGATGCAGACCTCGCACGCCTCGGCACCGAGTTCTGGCAGTGGCGCGCCGCGAACTCGTTCCGCACCTCCGACGACATCCCGCGCATCGAGCGCCCGGCCGGCTGGGTGCCGCGGTTCGATCCCGCGGCGATCGAACGGCAGCGAGCCGAGCTCGCCGCGTTCGTCGAGCGATGGCGGGCGACGCGTGACGCGACGCTGCCGGTGCCCGACCAGGTCGATCACCGCCTGCTGGGGTCGGCGCTCGCGCGTGTGCGCTGGGAGCTCGACGTGCTGCGCAACTGGGAGCGCGACGCCGTCTTCCTCACGAGCCAGGTCATCGGCCCGTGGTTCGACCTGCTGCTCGCGCCGCCGCCCTTCGGCGCGGCACGGCAGGCCGATCTCGTGAGCGTGCTCGAGGCCGTTCCGCAGGCCGTCGAGCAGGCGATCGCGAACCTCGAGCGAGCCGGGGTCGCCGCGCTCGCACGGGTGGCGGCGGCCGAGCTCGCCGAGATCGGCCCGCGCCTCGCCGCCTCGGTGGCGGCGCTCGCCGCGCACGTCGATGCCGCGACGGCCGCCGCGCTCGCCGGGGCGCAGCCCGCGGCGAGCACGGCGCTCACCCGCTACGCGCAGTGGCTCGAGGCATCCGCCGACCGCCTGGGAGCCGAGGTCGTCGTGGGCCGCGACGCCTTCGTCTGGTACCTGCGGCACGTCGCGCTCGTCGCGGCGGAGCCCGAGGAGCTCGTGCGCGGTGCCCTGCAGGAGTACCGGCGCGCGGTCGCGGCCGAGACGATCTCGCGCAACCGGCACCGCGACGTGGCCGAGGCGCCGCTCGCGGTCGACGTGGCAGCCGAAGTCGCCGCCCAGGCCGAGGCGGAGGTCGAGGTCCGGAGCCTGTACGAGCGCGAGGGCCTGCTGAGCCAGCCCGAGTCGCTGCGCGGCTACCGCTTCTCGGAGTACCCCGACTACCTCGAACCCGTCGCCTTCCTCGGCGTGACCGACGACCTCGCGAACGAGCGGTCGCGCGAGCGCGGCGCGGTCTCCTACGTGCCGGCGCCGGCGGCCGAACTCCCGTACTTCGATGCCGCGAACGCGCGCGACCCGAGACTCGGCATCATCCACGAGGGCGCCCACAGCCAACAGCTCGCGCTCTCGTGGGGGCACCCGCGAGCCATGCGGCGGCACTACGTCGACTCGGTCGCCAACGAGGGCATCGCCCATTACAACGAAGAGCTCATGCTCGACGCCGGGCTCTTCGACGATGCGCCGCACTCGCAGACGACCGTGCACAACTTCATGCGGCTGCGGGCGCTCCGGGTGGTCGTCGACGTGAATCTCGCGACGGGCGCCTTCAGCCTCGACGAGGCGATCGGCCAGTTCGTCCGGCTCGTGCCGATGGATGTCCCGACGGCCACTGAAGAGACCTCCTACTACGTGGCGACGCCGGGGCTCGCGATGTCGTACCTCGTCGGGAAGCTCGAGGTGAAGCGGCTGCTCGCCGACGCCGTCGTCGCGCTCGGCGACGGGTTCTCGCTCCGCGAGTTCCACGACACGTTGTGGCTGAACGGCAACGTGCCGGTGTCGCTGCAGCGGTGGGAGCTGCTCGGCGACCGCGGCGACGTCGACGTGCTCGATGCGGCAGGCGACTGGGCCGAGACGTTCCCGGGGTAGGAGCGCGGGCGAGGCCGTGCCATGATCGGCCTGTGGCCGACCGACTGATGCTCCTCGACACCGCTTCGCTCTACTTCCGCGCGTTCTACGGCGTGCCCGACTCGATCACGGCGCCCGACGGCACCCCCGTGAACGCCGTGCGCGGGCTGCTCGACATGATCGCGCGCCTCGTCACCGACTTCGAGGCGACGCACCTCGTGGCCTGCTGGGACGACGACTGGCGCCCGGCGTGGCGGGTCGAACTCATCCCGAGCTACAAGGCGCACCGCGTCGAGCGGGCCGTGCCCGATGGCGTCGACGTCGAGGAGACCCCGCCGGGGCTCATCGTGCAGATCCCGCGCATCCGCGAGGTGCTCGGCCTTCTCGGCATCGCCGTCGTGGGCGCGCCCGAGCACGAGGCCGACGACGTCATCGGCACGCTCGCGACCGGTGCCGACCTGCCGGTCGACGTCGTCACGGGCGACCGCGACCTCTTCCAGCTCGTCGACGACGAGGCATCCGTTCGCGTGATCTACACGGCGCGCGGCATGAGCAGGCTCGAGGTGCTGACCGACGCGTCGGTCGTCGGCAAGTACGGGGTGCTGCCGCAGCAGTACGTGGACTTCTCGGTCATGCGCGGCGACACGTCCGACGGACTGCCCGGCGTCGCGGGCGTCGGCGAGAAGACCGCGGCGTCGCTGCTGCAGCAGTTCGTCGACCTCGACGGCATCAGGGCAGCGGCAGCGGATGCCTCGGTGCCGATGTCGGCGAGCGTGCGTGCGAAGTTCGCGGCCGCGGCCGACTACCTCGACGTCGCCCCGACCGTCGTCTCGGTGGTGCGCGACCTCGACCTCGGCGAGTTCGACTCGCGACTGCGGCCCGTCACCGGTGCTCGCCGCGAGGCGTTCGAGGCGCTCGCGACGGAGTGGAACCTCGGCGGCGCCGTGGGGCGGGTGCTCGCAGCGCTCGACGCGCTGCCGCCGGTCGAGTGACCTCGGCCGTCGCGTCGATGTCCGTCGCCGTGGCCGCGCCGGGCGCCGTCGGTGGCGGGATGTCGCGGTGATTCGGCAGCGGATGCGTCGCGGGCCTCGGGCTCGACGATCAGAATGAGCCGGTGACTCGTCGTGGGCTGATCCTGTTCGCCGCACTCGGCATCGCCTGGGGCATCCCGTACCTGTTCATCAAGGTGGCGGTGAGCGAACTCGACCCCGCGATGGTGGTGTTGGGGCGCGCAGGGCTCGCGGCGATCCTGCTGCTGCCGCTCGCGTTCTTCCGGCGCGAGGTGGCGCCGGTGGTGCGTCGATGGAAGCCGATGCTCGCCTACACGGTCGTCGAGATCATCCTCCCGTGGTACTTCCTGAGTTCGGCGGAGCAGCGGCTGCCCAGCTCGACCGCGGGCCTCCTGCTCGCCACCGTTCCCCTCGCCGGTGTGGCGATCGCGTTCGTGATGGGTCGCCCCGAGCGGCTCTCGGGCCTGAACTGGCTCGGCCTCGCGCTCGGCATGCTCGGCGTCGCGGCGCTCGTCGGCCTCGATATCGCGGGCTCCGACCTGATCGCGGTCGCGCAGATGATCGTCGTGGTGGTGGGTTATGCGCTCGGCCCGGCCATCCTCGCCCGGTGGATGTCGGACCTGCCCGGTGTCGGCGTCGTCGCCGTGTCGCTCGCGGCGACCGCCGTCGTCTACGTGCCGTTCGTGCTCGTCACGGGCGGTTGGCCGACGGCGTGGCCGTCGCAGGCGGTCATCGTGTCGATCGTCGTGCTCGCCGTCGTCTGCAGCGCGCTCGCGTTCCTGTTGATGGTGGGCCTGGTCGCCGAGATCGGCCCGGTCAAGGCCACCGCGATCACGTACGTCAACCCCGCCGTGGCGATCATCGCCGGTGCGGTCGTGCTCGGCGAGCGGGTGACGGTGTGGACCGTCGTCGGGTTCGCGCTCGTGCTCGCCGGCTCGTACCTCGTGACGCGGCGGCGGCAGGAGCTGCTCCCGGCCGAGGGGCCGGAGGAGGCGGCCGCCGAGCAACGACGCGCCTGAGCCGCGACGCGCCTGAGCCGCGACTGGCCGATTCCTTTCGGCACGTGAGTTGTGGCAGCCCTGGTGGCCGAATTCTTTCGGCACGTGAGTTGTGGCAGCCCTGGTGGCCGAATTCTTTCGGCACGTGGCATTCTGGCCGGATGACCCGTCGCAACCATCGCGTCGCCGTGCTCGTGCTGCCGGGCGCGAAGCCGCTCGACGTCGGCATCCCCGCCCAGGTGTTCTCGACCCGCGCGAGCATGCCCTACGAGGTTCGGGTGTGCGGCGCGGCACCCGGGCTCGTGACGGGCGGCGACGGGCTCTCGTACCACGTGGCCGACGGGCTCGACGCGCTCGAGTGGGCCGAGACCGTGTTCATCCCGGGTTACCGGCACCCCGATCGGGACGAGCCGCCCGCGGCGGTCGTCGATGCGCTCCTGGCCGCGCACGCGCGTGGGGCGAGGCTCGCCGCGATCTCGACCGGGGCGTTCGCGCTCGCGGCGACGGGCCTGCTCGACGGTCGCCGTGCCACGACGCACTGGCACTACACGCGCGCGCTCGCCACGAGGCATCCGCTCATCAGGGTCGACACCAACGTGCTGTTCGTCGACGAGGGCGCGGTGCTGACCTCGGCGGGTGCGGCGTCGGGCATCGACCTCTGCCTGCACCTCGTGCGCCGGGATCACGGCGTGGCCGTCGCGAACCACGCCGCACGGCGCCTCGTGGCCGCCCCGTACCGCAGCGGCGGGCAGGCGCAGTACATTCCGCGGAGCCTGCCGCCCGAGCTCGGGCCCGTGTTCGCGGCGACGCGGGAGTGGGCGCTGCGCCGGCTCGACGACCCCCTCACGCTCGAGGCGCTCGCGCGCAACGCCAACGTCTCGCCGCGCACCTTCTCGCGCCGCTTCGTGGAGGACACCGGGTACACGCCGATGCAGTGGGTGCTGCGGGCGCGGGTCGACATGGCGCGCGAACTGCTCGAGCGCAGCGACCTCGGGGTCGAGCAGATCGCCGCGCGCGCCGGCCTCGGCACCGGGGCGAACCTGCGGATGCACTTCCAGCGCATCCTCGGGGTCTCGCCGAGCGACTACCGGCACACCTTCGCCGCGGGGGAGTAGCGGATCTGGCGGGATCCTTGCGGATGCTGACCTGCACGCCACTGCCGCAGAGCGGTCGAACGGACGAGAGTAGGAGGCGTCCGCATCGAAAGGAACCACCCCGCCATGACCACCCGCATCGCCATCAACGGCTTCGGACGCATCGGCCGCAACGTCGTGCGCGCACTCGTCGAGCGCGGCGCCGACCTCGAGCTCGTCGCCGTCAACGACCTCACCGACCCCGCCGGCCTCGCCCGCCTGCTGAAGTACGACAGCACCGCCGGCCGCTTCGGATACTCCGTCGAGGTCGACGGCGATGTGCTCGTCATCGACGGCCGCCGCGTCAAGGTGCTCGCCGAGCGCGACCCCGCACAGCTGCCCTGGGGCGAGCTCGGCGTCGACGTCGTGCTCGAGTCGACCGGTCGCTTCACCGACGCCGAGGCCGCCAAGGCGCACCTCGCCGCCGGTGCCAGGAAGGTGCTCGTCTCGGCTCCCTCGAAGGGCGCCGACGTCACCCTCGCCTACGGCGTGAACACCGAGGCCTACGACGCCGCCTCGCACGTCATCGTCTCGAACGCGTCGTGCACCACGAACGCGCTCGCCCCGCTCGCGAAGGTGCTCGACGACCTCGCCGGCATCGAGCACGGCTTCATGACGACGATCCACGCCTACACGCAGGACCAGAACCTGCAGGACGCCCCGCACTCCGACCCGCGTCGCGCCCGCGCAGCGGCCGTCAACATCGTGCCGTCGTCGACCGGTGCCGCGAAGGCCATCGGCCTCGTGCTGCCGAAGCTCGACGGCAAGCTCAACGGCGACTCGATGCGCGTGCCCGTGCCGGTCGGCTCGATCGTCGAGCTCAACACGACCGTCTCGAAGGACGTCACCGTCGACGAGGTGCTCGCCGCGTACAAGGCCGCTGCAGAGGGCCCGCTCAAGGGCGTGCTCGAGTACTCCGACGAGGCGCTCGTCTCGAGCGACATCGTCGGCAACCCGCACTCGTCGATCTTCGACGCCGAGCTCACCCGCGTCGACGGCCGCCACGTGAAGGTCGTCGCCTGGTACGACAACGAGTGGGGCTTCTCGAACCGCGTCATCGACTCGTTGACGCTGCTCGGCGCGTAGCCCTCGCTGCACCGATGAACGGGCCCGCCTCCGAGGGAGGCGGGCC